>DAINQQ010000248.1:0-7544 GCA_036742645.1 Flavitalea sp. | reverse complement strand
AAACCTGATCGCCGGAGAGATGGACGCGTAAAGCCGAATTTGAAAATTTTCAAACAGGAGAGCTTGTAATTTTCGTTCTGCTTACAGTTAAAAGGAAGGTTATTTGAAAATTTGACATGCGCTGCTTCATCTTCAAATTTTCAAATTTTCAAATTTCAAATTAAAGAGTTATGGTTCAATTTTCAGAGGATAGACTAAGAAAAGTGCAGCAGATCATCGCCAGCTACCCTGAAGGGAAGCAAAAGAGCGCCTTGATACCTCTGTTACATATGGCCCAGGAAGACTTTGGGGGTTGGTTGAGTGTTGAGTCTATGGATTATGTTGCTTCGCTATTGAGGCTTGAACCGATTGAAGTCTATGAAGTAGCAACATTTTATAGCATGTACAATTTAAAACCGGTCGGTAAATATTTATTTGAAGTTTGTCAAACGGGTCCATGCATGCTAAATGGAAGTGACCAGGTTATCGACTACATTAAAGAAAAATTAAATATAGGTGTAGGTGAAACCACACCCGACAGGATGTTTACACTGAAAACTGTTGAATGTCTTGGGGCTTGTGGTTATGCGCCTTTGATGCAACTTGGAAAAAATTTCAGGGAACATCTTACAAAAGAAAAGGTGGACCAGATAATTGATGAATGCAGAAAAAATGCAGCTCAAAATAATTAATGATAGTATATGAAAAAATTATTTTCCATCAGCTTATTCTTTTTGATTTCAATTGCCGTTTTTTCACAATCGTCAAATGATAGCCAGATATGGAGCAGGGTTGAAGCATTAACGAGGGCAATATTTGAAACCAAAGACAGCACCGCTCTTCTTGATCTTGTTAGTACAAGAGTCAGTTATGGGCACTCAGGCGGCAACGTAGAAGACAAGGCCACCATGGTTCAAAAGGCAGTGTCAAGCAAAACATCCTATAAAAATATAGTATTCGAAAAGGTTAGCGTAGACGTGGATGGCAACACGGCAATTGTTCGTCACAATTTTAGGGCAATAAGCATAGAGAACGGTACGGAGACACCACTTAACTTAGCCATCCTTCAGGTTTGGAAAAAGGAAAATCGTAAATGGCGCATCTGGGCAAGACAGGCGGTTAAAGTTCCTCCAAAAAGCTAAATCTTTCATTATGCAACTAACACCTTATCTTATGTTCAATGGAACTTGCGAAGAGGCATTGAACTTTTATGCAACAACAATTGGTGGAGAGATTAAACACCTTTCACGATTTGACGGTTCACCTGCGGAATCAATGTCCGCTGATAAACAAAAAGTAATGCATGCCACCTTTGAAGGGCCTGGATTTTCTTTTATGGCATCGGATGGTTCTCAGCCAGTGCAAGATAGCGGCAGTGTTCATCTTTGCCTGGATTATAATGATGCATCGGCGATGGAAAATGTTTTTAATGCGTTGGGAGACGGCGGTAAGATTAATATGCCTCTGCAGGATACCTTTTGGGGTGCAAAATTTGGGATGCTGACCGACAGGTACGGTATCAACTGGATGTTTAATCACGAGACTGGAAGATGAACGGCATAGAACGAGGGACGGCTAAGTACGAGGTACGAATTACCATGTGAGATATGTCATGTACGATGGCTATTACAAACAGGAATAGACTAGTTTGCCAATGGCTGGCTTAAAAAAAATGGAATGGCGAAGAAAATCTTAATTGATAAAGTTAACGTAGAAGGCATTCGCTTCTATGATGCATATCGCAAAAACGGCGGTTACGCTTCAGTAGAGAAGGCCTTCAAAATGGCTCCGGCTGACGTGGTGGAAGAAGTAAAGAAAAGCGGCCTTCGCGGCCGTGGAGGTGCAGGCTTTCCTACTGGTATGAAATGGAGTTTCCTTGCAAAGCCCGAGGGTGTGCCGCGTTATCTTGTTTGTAATGCGGATGAATCAGAGCCTGGAACTTTTAAGGATCGGTACCTGATGGAGTTTCTTCCGCATTTATTGATTGAAGGACTCATCGTTTCATCATACGCTTTAAGTTCAGGCAGAACATATATCTATATCCGGGGTGAATATGCCTGGATCGTAGACATACTGGAACAGGCGATTGCGGAGGCGAAAGCAAATAATTGGCTGGGAAAAAATATTCTCGGAACAGGATTCGATTGCGAAATCTATGTTCAGCGAGGGGCGGGCGCTTACATCTGTGGTGAAGAAACTGCCTTGCTTGAATCCCTGGAAGGTAAAAGAGGAAACCCAAGGATCAAGCCTCCATTTCCTGCTGTTAAGGGTCTGTGGGATTGTCCGACAGTAGTAAATAATGTGGAAACACTCGCAGCAGTTGTTCCCATAATCAATATGGGTGCGGAAGAATATTCAAAGATTGGAATCGGAAAATCAACAGGCACAAAATTGATTTCTGCGTGCGGCAACATAAATAAGCCGGGTGTTTATGAGATTGATATGACAATCTCAGTGGAAGAATTTCTTTATAGTGATGAATATTGTTCCGGTATTGCGAACGGAAAAAAATTGAAAGCGTGTATTCCCGGTGGCTCTTCAGTTCCTATTCTTCCTGCTAACCTTTTATTAAAAACAGCGAAGGGTGAAACAAGAATGATGACTTATGAAAGTTTAGCAGACGGAGGCTTTGCGACCGGTTCAATGATGGGTTCCGGAGGATTCATTGTATTGGATGAAGATCAATGTGTCGTACGCCATACCCTAACACTGGCAAGATTTTATCGTCATGAGAGTTGCGGTCAATGTTCACCATGCCGCGAGGGAACAGGATGGATGGAAAAAATATTGAAGAATATAGAATACGGCAAAGGAAAGTTAAGTGATATCGATCTGCTTTGGGATATACAGCGACGTATCGAAGGAAATACCATTTGCCCTCTTGGTGATGCGGCGGCATGGCCAGTTGCGGCCGCGATCAGGCATTTCCGGGACGAGTTTGAATGGCATGTTCTCAATCCCGAAGAAAGCCAGAGAACAAATTACGGACTGGCCCATTATGCGGATCCGTTGCAAAGTGTAACAGTATAAAAATTATCGCGCAAAACGCAAAGTCGCGAAGAACTTTGCCCCTTTGCGCCTTTGTGAGAAATAATTATGGCAGACGAAAAGAAATTAGTGAAAGTAACAATCGATAATATCAACATCGAGGTTGAGGCTGGTACTTCTATTTTGAATGCAGCCCGCATGATTGGTGGTGACCTGGTACCTCCTGCAATGTGTTATTATACCAAGCTGCAAGGTAGTGGGGGAAAATGCCGCACTTGCCTGGTCGAAGTTGCGGCTGGATCAACAGCGGATCCGCGTCCAATGCCTAAATTGGTTGCCAGTTGCCGCACAAACGTGATGGATGGGATGGTCGTAAAGAGCATCACTAGTGAGAGAGTAATTGATGCGAGGAATGGAGTCGTGGAATTCCTGTTGATCAATCATCCTCTTGATTGTCCGATATGTGACCAGGCCGGCGAATGTCATTTGCAGGATTTAAGTTATGAACATGGCAAAGAAGGAACCCGCTACGAATTCCCCCGTCGAACATTCGAGCGCCATGATTTAGGTCCCTATATACAGCTTCATATGACACGATGCATTTTGTGTTACCGCTGCGTATTTGTAGCCGACCAGCTTACGGGAAAAAGAGTTCATGGCGTATTGGATAGAGGCGATCACTCAGAAATTGCAACGTATATCGAAAAGGCACTGCACCATGATTTTATTGGCAATGTCATAGACGTTTGTCCCGTAGGCGCCTTAACTGACCGAACGTTTCGTTTCAAAAACCGCGTTTGGTTTTTAAAGCCCCTGGACGCCCACAGGGATTGTCAGAAATGTTGCGGAAGGGTTACTTTATGGAACCGTGGAGACGAAGTATTCAGGGTGACCGGCAGAAAAAATCAATGGGGCGAGCTGGAGGACTGGATTTGTAACGATTGCCGCTTCGACAAAAAGAAAACAAGTGACTGGGTCATCGATGGACCGACGGTAGTAAATCGTCATTCGGTTATTTCAGCCGGGCACTATTTGAAAGGCACTAAAAAACCGCCAGAATTTTTGCCTGAATTGATGGGTGGCCGTAACCCGCGACTGCTAATGCCTATTCACAATGTGAGCGATGTAAATCGACCGGAGATAGAACTGTCTAAGATTGAAGGCCCGCCAACAAGTGATGTCTTTGAAGACGAGAAGCCGGATTAGTTTTGAGGCTGGATCCTGGATACTAGCATTATTTAATCGTTATCGAGCATCTAGAGTATCCATCACCAGAATCTGGTATCTAGTATCTAATCTGGTTTTGTATTCGGAATAAATTGAATCATTAAATGGACACGATGTATTTGCTAGCACTGGATTGGGGCTTCGTACTTGAGAAATTAATTCTGATCATCAGCATTGTTTCTGTTTCTCTTGTCATTGCTATGTATGAAACGTACGCAGAACGCAAGGTAGCAGCCATCATCCAGGATCGCCGGGGGCCAAATCGTGCAGGGCCTTTCGGTATACTGCAACCGCTGGCGGATGGATTGAAACTCTTTATGAAAGAGGAGATCATCCCGAATACGTCAAATAAAATGCTTTTTGTCTTAGGTCCCTGTTTAGCCATGCTTACTGCGATGATGACGTCGGCGGTAATACCGTGGGGTGATAGAATTCATTTCACATTATTTGGCCTGGACCGTTATATCAGTTTGCAGATCGCCGATATCAACATTGGGATCCTCTACATTTTCGGTGTAGTAAGTATGGGTGTTTACGGAATCATGATTGGTGGCTGGGCCTCTAATAATAAGTTTTCATTGTTGGCTGCAATGCGCGGCGCCTCCCAGGTTATTTCATATGAATTGCCGATGGGGCTTTCGCTGATTGCCTTACTCATGGTGACGGGTTCATTGAAGATGAGTGTAATTCTCGGTCAGCAGTTAGATGGATGGTACAATGTTGTGCACCAACCCCTGGGCTTCTTCATATTTTTAATATGTGCCTTTGCCGAGTGTAATCGTACCCCTTTTGATCTTCCGGAGGCTGAAAACGAGTTGAATTTTGGATATCATCAGGAATATTCATCAATGAAACTTGGATTTTACCTGTTTGCCGAGTACATCAACATGTTTATCAGCAGTGCTGTCATGGTCACATTGTTCTGGGGAGGTTATGATATTCCCTTTTTGAATGATGCCGAGGCTGTCAAAAACATCGGCTATAATTTGATGGCCGTTTTCCAAGGACTGGTACTTTTCGGAAAAATTTTACTTTTCGTTTTCTTATTCATGTGGGTACGTTGGACGATCCCGCGTTTTCGTTATGATCAGCTCATGAACCTGGGATGGAAAGGACTTATTCCGTTAGGCCTGTTGAACATGGTCATAACTGCGGCGGTTGTACTGTGGCTAACAAAGTAAAAAATAGATAAGTCAAAAGTCAAACTATTACTTTTGCAGCAATTTGATATTAACAGAAAGAGGTGGTTAAAAAAACAAGTATGGAGTCATTAACGAGCAGAGCGAAACTGGTAGAGCGCAAACCGATGACATGGGTCGAGAGACTCTATATGTGGAATATTATGAAAGGAATGCTGATAACGTTCAGGCATATCTTCAAAAAGAAGGCAACAATCAGTTATCCGGAAGAAAAGCGAGCCTTCAGCCCTGTGTTTCGCGGGCTACAGATATTAAACAGGGACGAAGAGGGACGTGAAAATTGTACAGCGTGCGGTTTATGTGCCGTGGCCTGTCCGGCCGAGGCGATCACAATGGAAGGTGCTGAGCGTAAACCGGGCGAAGAACATTTGTACAGGGAAGAAAAATACGCAGCGAAATATGAGATAAATATGCTGCGCTGTATTTTCTGTGGGTTGTGCGAGGAAGCATGTCCGAAAGATGCTGTGTACCTGAGTGAAACTGTTGCCCCTGCAAATTATCAGCGAAAGGGATTTATTTATGGAAAGGAAGATTTGCTAATTCCGCATCCAAAAACAAATCCCGAAGAATACAAAAAGGCATTAGGTAACCGGGCGAAAAATAAGCAGCAGCAGAATTAGATTAACCAACTGACTGTATGAATATAAGTGAAATTCTGTTTTATTTCCTAAGTGCAATGGCATTAGGCAGTGCTGTTATGGTAGTTGTAAGTAAGAATGCAGTTCATAGTGTGTTATGGTTAATCGTCACCTTCTTTGCTATTTCCGGACATTATATATTGATGAATGCCCAGTTCCTCGGTATCGTAAACCTGATCGTATATGCAGGAGCGATCATGGTATTATTCCTTTTTGTGATCATGTTGATGAACCTTAATTCCGAAGCTGAACCCAAAAAGAACCGTTGGTTAAAAATGGCCGGTATCGTTGCCGGCGGATGTTTGTTGCTTGTTTTTGTAGCTGCATTTAAGAATGCGGAGATCCGCGGACAGCATACACAATTCAATAAAGGAAATATTGGGTTGATTGAAAATCTCGGACAATTACTGTTCACAGAATATGTTGTTCCGTTCGAGATCAGTAGTGTTTTATTTCTAAGTGCAATGGTAGGAGCAGTGGTGATTGGAAAGAAATCTGATTAAGCCCCTGGGCTCTGGGATTTATATTATGAAGATTGAGTACTATATATTTTTGTCCATCGCTTTGTTCTGTATAGGAATTATTGGAGTATTGACACGTCGCAATGCGATCATTGTTTTTATGTGCATCGAGCTGATGCTAAATGCAGTGAACCTTATGCTGGTGGCATTTTCAAAAATGCATTACCTGGCACAAGGGACAAAGAATCCTGCGGCAGGAAGCGATGGTCAGCTATTTGTTTTCTTTGTTATGGTTGTTGCCGCAGCCGAAGTAAGTGTCGGGCTGGCTATAATTGTTATGATGTACAGAAATGTTCATTCGGTGGATATTAATTTTTTAAACAGGTTGAAACACTGATCTCGGAATTCAGAATTTAGAAGTCAGAAGTGACGCTACTTTTATTCTGGATTCTGAATTCTGGATTCGGAATTCCAAAGCAATTATGAGCAAACTCGTTTACTTGGTTCCATTGTTTCCTTTTATAGGGTTTCTTTTAAACGGGTTATTCCGCAGAAAGTTATCCAAATCGTTAACCGCAATCATCGGGAGTGGAGTGGTACTGGCTTCATTTGTCGTAAGTCTTTTGATATTTTTTGAAGTGAAACAGGAAGGTTTCAAACCGATAATAGTTTCGCTTTTTGATTTTATTTCTGTTGGGAAGCTGTCTATTCCATTTTCTTTCCAGGTAGATCAATTGTCATCCCTGTTCTTGTTGATTGTTACGGGTGTAGGATTTCTGATCCACCTGTATTCAACCGTTTATATGCAGGAAGAGCGAAATGATCATTATGCGCGATATTTCTCCTACCTCAACCTGTTCGTGTTTTCTATGCTTTTGCTCGTGTTGGGTGGCAATTATGTAATCATGTTTATTGGATGGGAAGGTGTGGGTTTGTGTTCGTATTTACTTATCGGTTACTGGTTTAAGAACACCGAATATAACAACGCTGCCAAGAAAGCTTTCATAATGAACCGGATCGGTGATTTTGGTTTTTTACTTGCCGTTTTCTGG
>DAINQQ010000247.1:0-7612 GCA_036742645.1 Flavitalea sp. | reverse complement strand
CACAATGTTTTCGCAGGGCGAACGTCATTACGCAATTCAAAGCTGTAAATGTCAAGGCCTCCGCGACTATCGCTTCTGTCACTTGCATAGTAAGCAGTTTTTCCGTCTGCTGCTACTACCAGACTGCCTTCATTTTCGATTGTGTTGATCGGATAGCCAAGATTCACCGCCTGGCTCCATATATTTTTTGGTCCTTTTTTCGTCATAAATAAATCATCGCCTCCATATCCTAAGTGACCGTTGGATGTAAAGTATAATGTTTGGTTATCTGAATGAATGAAAGGACAACTTTCATTTCCCGCCGTATTCACTTCAGGCCCGAGATTTTCGGGTTCAGTCCAGCGCCCATTGCTTAATCGATGTGATAGATAAATATCGCTGCTTCCATATCCACCCGGGCGATTGCTGCTAAAGTACAGATCTCTTTTATCAGGCGACAAACTGGGAGCCGACTCCCATGCATCGGAATTGATATTGCTTCCAAGATTTTCCGGCGCACTCCATCCTTCCGGCGTTAAGTACGAAATATAGAGATCACAACTTCCCATCCCTTCAGCAAAATTGCAACCTGTGAAGATTAGCCACTGACCATCCTGCGAAATGTTTTGCGCGCCTTCATTTTGATTTGTATTGATGTCCCCGGGTAATCCCTTGCTCATACCCCAGGTGTTGTCAGTTAACTCCGCACCGAAAAAATCTTCATTGAAATTGTTAACCCGGCGCGTGTATACCAACTGGCGGCCATCTATGGTAATGGTAGGAAAGTATTCTGAAACTTTGCTGTTAACATTATCTCCCAGGTTGACCGGTTCGAATTTATAATCACCCGAAGGTCTTTGCCGTGTATATTCGATGGCGAATGAATAACTTTTTTGGCGGTACTCTCCCGCCTTCCGGCTTGAAGCGTTGAGATCAGGAATCGCTAAAAATTCATTGACCGCGGCAAGAGCCTGTTCAAACTCTCCTTTGCCGGCGAGGTTGATGGAATAGGGCAGATTATAATCCTTGAAATAATTGGCATCGATCGACTTCGCCTTATTATAATTTTCGATTGAGTTCTGGTAATCTTTTAGCTCCCCATACATTCCTGCGATTGAGAGATATGCGTCAAGAAAACCAGGATCGATCTTCACCGCTTCATTTAATATTTGAATTCCTTCTTTAAACCTGCCATCCTGCGCCTGAGCCAACGCCTTATCATAAAGCTCCATTGCCTTCTTCTTCACTTTTGACGGATCATATTGGGCATTGGCAATCGACACAGTACAAATCAGCAGGAATATGCAAATGATTCGTTTCATCGGGGATAAACTTACAATTTAGTTTCCTAACATCTAAGGACGACCAATTTTCACAGAAAGTTAGCAGGATGTGAGATTAAGATGTGGGACGTAGGATGTAAGGTGCAAGACATAAGGTGTGAAGCGTAACGTGGCCTGACCAATCGCGATTGTTAAGTAACCCGTGTAACTATTTTTGGATAAATCAAACGCAAAGGCGGGTGGTAGTGAGAAAACTCTTCCATGAGCGCCGTTTCTGAAGTTTGGTCACAAATTCGAAAACGATAAGTTATGGAACTTCGATGTATTTATGTAGTTGGAGAGAAAACTCCCACCTGGGGTTATTCTTTATATGCTCGATAATGAGAGGAGTCATTTGAGCAGATCGTTCCCATTCCGGTTGGAGATATAATTTGCAGCCGGGTGACACTAACTGCGCATACTTTTCCGACCAGTCAAAGTCACTCCTATTATATATAACAACTTTTAGCTCATTCGCCTTTCCAAGGATTTCTGGAACCGGTGGTTTAAATTTTTTGGGTGACAGACAGATCCAATCCCAATCTCCGCTTATCGGATACGCGCCGGAAGTTTCGATGTTAGTTTGAAAACCGGCTCTATGTAATGCATCAGTAAGTTCAGTACAATCATGCATCAACGGCTCTCCACCCGTCACCACAGCCATTCTTCCAGGATATTGCATGGCACAGCCGACGATTGCATCAATCCTCACCATCGGATGCTTCGAGACATCCCAGCTTTCCTTTACATCGCACCAGACACAACCCACATCGCATCCGCCAAGCCTAATGAAATAAGCCGCCTTGCCCTGGTGAAATCCTTCACCCTGGATAGTATAGAATGCTTCCATTACAGGAAGAGCGCTCATGGTCGTCATAAGGTGCGAAGTTCGTAATTAATTAGCCAATGTGATGATTAGCCGATTAGCCAATTAGCAATGTACTGATTAGCTAATGTGCTTATATGCTAATGTCGAAGATAATAGATACGCCAATTACACATTGTTTGCACATGCGAATTGCAGGTGTTAGCCATTAATCTCCTGATATTCCGATACTCTGATTCGCCGCAAAGGTTAACACATTAGCACATCAACAGATTCGCTAATCAGCTCATTGGCCAATCGGCTAATCATCACATCGGCTCATCAAATCTTCTAGTTCTTATCAACACATGCCTTATACGTGTTTTTCATCAAAGCAGCTATCGTCATCGGACCAACACCACCGGGAACAGGAGTTATGAAGCTGCATTTGGGAGAAACAGTTGAAAATTCTACGTCGCCTTTGAGAATATAACCTCGTTTTTTAGAAGCATCCGATACTCTCGTTATTCCCACGTCGATCACAATCGCTCCTTCTTTCACCATGTCGCCTTTAACGAACTCTGCGCGTCCCAGCGCTGCAACAATAATGTCTGCGTTCCGGCAAATTTCTGCCAGGTTACGGGTGTGCGAATGGCAGATCGTAACAGTGCAATTACCCGGGTTTGAATTGTTGCTTAACAGAATACTCATCGGCCGGCCGACAATATTGCTCCGACCGATAATCACTGCATACATTCCTTTGGTATCGATCCGGTAATGTTCCAGCAGCAGCATAATTCCGTGTGGAGTAGCAGGCAGGAAAGTGGATAGTCCCTGGACCATTTTTCCCGCGTTGGAAGGGTGGAATCCATCAACATCTTTTGTTGGATCAATTGCATTTATAACAATTTCATCTGAAATACTTTTCGGCAACGGCAACTGTACAAGAATGCCGTCGACATCGGGGTCACTATTTAAATCCTGGATAGTGTTCAACAATTTGAACTCGGATATATCCTCTGGCAGGCGGATCAATGTCGATTTGTAACCAATATCCTGGCAAGTTTTCACCTTTGATCCCACGTAGGTTTCGCTTGCCCCGTTATTACCAACAAGCACTGCGGCAAGATGGGGTACTTTCTTTCCTTCCGCCACTAATTGGGCCACTTTAATTGTGAGTTCGCTCTTGACAGCCGCAGAAACTAATTGTCCATCTAAAATTTGCATGGCGCAAAGGTAAAGTTCCTGCTGTTTCAACTCTATCATTTACAAAAATTCCAAAGGCGAAGTAGTACCCACTAATTGAACAAAAGCCTGCACGCCGTTTAATCTACTTAAAAGAGGAGAATAAAACCCTTTTATAAGGTGATTCAACATTTTTCGCAAACAATGGAAGTTTGAGATTTGATGCGATTAACAATCCTGGGCAGACGTCGGCATCATCACGAAATCCTTTATGACGAATCAAATGTCAAACAATAGAAGTCCTCACACTTTGCAATTAGTAATCACATGTGCAATAGTAATGTTGGTAATGGCAAAAGGATCCGGTCAGTCGGTTCGATATCCAGTTGCTTCGAAATACGCCGGCATGGGTGCTTACAGTTTGAACTTTGTTGATCCGCTTTCCGTGCTATCAAACCAGGCAGCGTTGGCGAACGTTCAAAGTGTCAGCGCCGGTATCTGTGGCGAAAAGCGTTTTCTTTTGGACGAGTTGGGTTTGTATAGTCTCTCACTTTGTATTCCGCTTTCGTTCGGTGGAGTTGGCTTTTCGACGCAATATTTCGGTTATGAAGCGTTCAATGAAACGCAAATTGGAATTGGTTACGGTAAGTCACTAGGCAAAATAGATATTGGCATACAAATCAACCTTCATGCGCTGAAGATATCAGGGTATGGGAATGATATGTTAGTAAACTTCGAAGCTGGTGCTATCTTTCATATCAACGAACAGCTCCATGCCGGGTTCCATGTGTATAACCCCTCAGGAAGTAAATTTGGAAAAGATCATCTCGAAAAGCTTTCGTCAGCTTACAGTGGCGGATTTGGATATGAAGCTTCTGAAAAGGTATTTGTAAGCGCACAAATAATAAAAGAGGAAGATAAACCGGTTACGATAAATGCGGGAATGCAATATGTTTTCGAGAAGAAATTTTTCGCCCGATTAGGATTGTATACTGAAACCACCAACCTGTATTTCGGCATCGGTTTGAAATGGAATTTTTTTCGGATAGATGTGACCGCAAGTCATCATCCCCAACTTGGATTTACTCCTGGTGTATTACTGGTATTTGAAGGAAAACGGAAAGAAGAGTGACGACTCGTGTCATGATATTTTTACTTTTATTCCGCTGCAGTTTTCTGTTTGCACAGGAAAATGAGGCCGAACATCAATCCGGAATCGAAGAGCAGATAGAAAACCTGGCTCAAGCCAGCGAGCTGGAATCGGAGGATGATTCGCATATTCAGTTATTAGACTACTATCTCCGGCATCCCCTCAATCTGAACGATGCTACACCTGAAGAATTAAAAGAGTTTAAAATCCTTTCAGATCTCCAGGTGTACAACTTTTTTATGTACAAACGACTCTTCGGTCCCCTGATAAATATTTACGAACTGCAGGCAATACCCTCGTGGAATATATCCGATATCAGGAAACTCGTCCCATTTATAGCAATATCCGATTCGAAGACAATTTTTCGAAGTTTCAAGGAACGTGTGTCGGCCGGTGAAAACAATTTGATGCTGCGGTATTCGATGGTGCTTCCCAAGTCGAAAGGATACGCCAGGAATGATTCCACATCAAATGGATATAAGGGAAGCCGTCCACATATGCTGTTTCGCTACAAACACAATTATAAAAATCTGTTGCAGTACGGCTTTCTTGGTGATAAAGACGCTGGTGAGGAATTTTTCCGGGGCTCACAAAGGATGGGATTCGATTTTTATTCATTCCATCTCTTTTCTCGGAAGATGGGTATTGTAAAGGCTCTCGCGGTCGGGGATTTTACGGTTAATTTTGGTCAGGGCCTCATACATTGGCAGGTTCTGGCATTCAAAAAAAGCGCGTCGATCATTTTTGCAAAGAGGCAGGCGGATGTATTGCGACCTTACACTTCTTCGGGCGAATATAATTTTCATCGCGGGGTTGGGTTGTCATTAGGAAAGAAGAATTGGGAAACGACGTTGTTTGCCTCAATTCGAAACTTCGACGCCACAATTAGAAGGGATTCTGCAATTGACACTGAAGGGTCTGTCTCTTCTTTGCTGAAGTCGGGGTATCACCGATCGCTTTCCGAATTAAAGAACCGGAACAATCTTGAGATAGTCAGCGTAGGATCAAATATCAGGTATGGTGTTTCAAAATGGCATCTTGGCCTGAACTGTGTTCAATATTTTTTCTCGAAAAATTTTCGAATATCCGACAAGCCATACGACCTCTTTGCGATAGACGGTGATCGGTGGGCGAATCTGAGCTTCGATTATAGCTACACTTTTCGAAATATTCATCTCTTTGGAGAATTAGCTACAGACAAAAAACGGGGCGTTGCGATGATAAATGGGATGATTGCCAGTCTTGATAGATCCGTTGATCTCTCGGTAGTGTTTCGAAAAATTCAGAAGGAATTTCAATCTTTCTGGGGGAATGCTTTTACAGAGAATGCAATGCCTTCAAATGAAACCGGTTTATATACAGGTGTCTCAATTCGGCGTGGAAGCAGTTGGAAGATCGACGTCTACGCAGACTTTTATAAATTTCCCTGGCTGGTATTCCGGACCAATGCGCCCTCATACGGATCAGAATATTTGTTACAGGTAACGTTCGCTCCGAGTAAACAAGCGAGCCTTCTACTTCGATACAAAAAGGAAGGAAAGCAGGTGAACATTGACGGCGGTCTTCCCACATCATCGATACTTGAAACTCCCAGGCGTAGTCTCCGATATCATTTTTCATACAACATCAGTCGCGAAGTATCGATCAACAACCGCGTTGAATTGTTATGCAATGGAAAAAAGGATCAGAAACTCAATGGATTTTTGACGTACGCAGATGTGCGATACAAGCCGATTTCTAAACCGTACTCAGCCAATATGAGATTGCAGTATTTTGAAACCGATGGATATAACGAGCGCATCTATGCTTACGAGAATGATGTTTTATATGGATACAACACGCCAGCCTTTTTCGAAAAAGGATTCCGCTGGTACATTAATTTGAGAACAGACGTTAGCAAATGGAGCTTTCTCAAATCTCGAATCAACATTGAATTGTGGATAAAATATGGTCTTACGCGTTTTTTTGAACTAGATAAGATAGGGTCAGAACTGGATGAAATACAAGGAAAAAACCGCTCCGAAATCAAATTTCAACTCCTTTTTTCAAGATAACTTTTTTGTCCAATTTGCAGCATATTTGAAATTGGCTTTGTCTTTTGAATAATCATTAATTCCGGTCACCCTTTTTAACATTATTTTGAGGAATTTCAAAAGTTCCTATATTTGCCCGTTCAAAAACTAAAAATTATTAAGTCACATGAGAAAAATTCTATCACTGCTAGCAGTGCTAGTACTGTGTACAGTATTGGCATTTGGGCAATCCCGTTACATAACCGGTACGGTTCGGGATAACCAGGGCGAACCCATCCCTTTCACTTCAGTCAGTATTAAAGGCACACAAAAAGGAACAACTTCAGACGCAAATGGTAATTTCAGAATTGAAGCTAAAACAGGAGATGTTCTCGTTTTTACAGCCGTTGGTACTCAGGTAAGTGAAACAACAGTTGGAGCTGAAGACGTAGTGGCCGTTACATTAACTAAGACTGGCGATCTACAGGAAGTAGTTGTTACAGCTTTAGGTGTAAGAAGGCAGGCAAAAGAGTTAGGTTATGCAACTGCCAGAATCCGCAATACCGAATTGAACCAGGCTAAAACCATTAATGTTCAAAACGGTTTAACTGGTAAAGTTTCTGGTTTAAATATTACTACTGTAAACAGCGGCGTTTTCGAGGAAACCAAAATCAACCTCAGGGGTTTAAGGTCTCTTACCGGTAACAATCAGCCGTTATTAGTCATTGACAACATTCCTACTCCATTAGTTTATATCTCTTCACTCAACCCAAATGACGTTGAAAGCGTAAACATATTGAAAGGAGCATCGGCGGCAGCGCTCTATGGCCCTGATGGTGTAAACGGAGTTATTCTAATTAATACAAGAAGGGGTTCGACCGGTAAACCGTTTGTTACTATCGCCCAGACTGTTCAGTTGGCTCGTGTGTCCTTCCTGCCTGATGTTCAGAAACGCTTTGGTGGCGGTACCAGCGAAGATGTGTTGGGAACAGCACTTTATGATCCGATTGAAAACCAGCAGTACGGTCCCGAGTTTAATGGCGAAATGATTGAGCTTGGACCACACCTGGAAGATGGGGATGTACAAATGGTTCGTTACAGCCCTACTGACGACAGGAAGAAGTTTTGGAACGAAAACGGATTAACTCTTCAAACAGAT
>DAINQQ010000246.1:0-7666 GCA_036742645.1 Flavitalea sp. | reverse complement strand
CTTAGAATATATTTAATTTGTCCTACGTGCAGCATTTTTCATCATAGTAGGACACAACGGAAATCAAGTCTTATTTAAATTTCAAGTGCATTGAAACAATATCTGCATGAAGATCAGTGCTTCGATCATAATGCCCATACCGGATCTCGAGCATATTCCAGAATCGTGAACCGAATATTCCTTTAGGAGGAGATATTCGTACACCCATACCATAGAAATGGCTATTCAGTGCTGAAAGGTCGTGATCGCTAGAGTAGTAAATCTGGTTCGGTTCATTCTTTAAAAAAGGAGCAAAGTAATCCACCGCAGTCTGCGTATGAAACCTGTAAAACGGACTCACTGAGATAAAGGGTGATAATTTAACCGGAGTTTCCATTTCAATCGTGTGAGCTTTCATTCCCCAGTCGTCAATATAAAATCTATAAAGCGTACGAATGATAACATGATCGCCAAAAAAATAATTGCTTCTCACACCTAAAGGCAACTTGAATTTGTTGCCTGGCAAATTCTCGGCTCTCAACGAACCATTATTGAAGTACACTCGATGAAACGTGGTTGACAACAACCCATGCTGATAGGTTGGGTCAGCCAGCAATGAAACCTGTAGCTTTTTGTTAATTACCTGGGTATATGAGAGTGAGCCCGTAAAAGACCTCCTGGGTGATTCTTCTACCCATCGGTTGTCACTCTTCGCTCCTGTCCCATAATCCGGGGGGCGAAGTTCCTCCGGGTAAATTACTTTCCATGTATCAAAAAACGCCTGCAAAGCGAGATTGAATTCGCGGTTTTTATCTCTCGATGTCTTAGTGAAGTTGAACGCAGCCCCATATGAGATATAATCTGCTTCATGTGAGTAAGATGTTGTAAGGCCAAAGCTTGTTCCTTTTTTCTCATTCTCGCGGTTCCATGACAGTGAAGGATACACGCGTGTGTCATCCATCGATGCAGAAGAGATCGTTTTAGGATCGATCTTATCAGACGATGCCGAGGTGTAATGATCTATTCCTAATTCGAATTTGAATTGATTCTTCCGTTGCTGTCTATCGTACTTAAACAATTTAACTTCGATCGTATTTGTAAAGTCGGTTAGCTTTTCCGTGCCTATTCCGCCGGTAACGGCAGAGTTATTACCGTCCTGCCTGTAATATCCAGACACCAAATCGATTTCTTCGAGTTGTAATTTATTGCTCTTATATTTTGCCGAATCCCGAACAGGTTGAGAGAATGCACTAAGTATGCCGAGGTACATACCAATCATCGAAAGGGATAGGATTCGCATACAGACTTAATATGTTCAGTTAGTTACATCCGCAGCCTCCACCGGATTTACCACCGCTAACGCCAGAGGCACCTTCCCGGTATACCTGAAAATTCTGTTCGACCTTTTGGATTTTCTTAGCGGATAGTTTCATTTCCGCATCATTCAAATGCATTTTCTGGTATTGCTTTACGGTAGTGCAGGAAAACAATGTCGTGGTTACGACAGATGCCAGCACCGAATATCGTAACACGCGTCTATTTAAATGCATTCTGGCTTTGTTTTCAGTTAGCTGTATGAATCGTTCTTTTTATTTCATCAACAAATTGTTCGGGTGATTTCTGTGGTAATCCTTCCCAATATTTAATGGGCCTTCCTTCCGGGTTCAAAAGTATAGTCAAAGGGAACTTTCCATCCGGGTTATATCTTTCGGCCAACGCTTCGTTTTGCCGGATTTGAGCTTTTTCCAGTTGATTTTTCTTGAGACGAGGGAAATCGGCATTCGCCAGCACAAGATTGTCTTCAGCGAATTTGAGAAACTGTTCCGAGGCGAAGAATTCTGCTTTCAGCCGGATACAGGGTGCACACCAATCAGATCCGGAGAAGTTGAGTAGAATATATTTTTTTGTCTGGGACGCTTCTGATCTGGCTTGCTCAAAATTGGTGTACCAGGTCGTACCGGAAGAAAAAGTAAAAGAGGTAAAGATAACTGTGGCAATAAACAGGCTAAAAGGTTTCATTGGATTTATCTGTTAATCTAGGTTTGGATATGCATATCTCGTTAATATCATGCCAAATTTGTTAAGAACGTTAACTTTTTTAAAAAATTATTTGGGAACTTTCTTGCGTAATTAAGCAGAAACATTTAGGCCGGGGTTATCGCAAAAGAGCATTTCATATCCGTGCCGTGTAATTCAATTTTTATGTTCGGTAAGATATTATGACTGAAATTCGCAAGTTATAATGAGTTGTAAGAGTATTTAGATGCATTGGTGGAAAAAAGGTTCATTAACATGAAACAGGAAGTATGAAAATTGATTTCAAAAAATATGCGGATGGCCTGGTGCCGGCAATTGTTCAGGACTATAAAACCCAAAAGGTTCTCATGTTGGGCTTTATGAACGAAGCCGCATTTATCCAGTCCGAGGAAACCGGGAAGGTTACGTTTTTTAGCAGGAGCAAAAAGCGGCTATGGACAAAGGGTGAGGAAAGCGGTAATTTCCTGATGTTGAAACAAGTGATGGTGGATTGCGACAACGACACTTTGCTGATAAAGGCAGAGCCAATGGGCCCGGTCTGTCATACGGGGGCGGATACATGTTGGAGCGAACGTAATCACCAGGAAGACTTTTTATATTACCTGGAAGACATCATCGAGCTACGCAAAAAAAGCGAGGATAATACGTCATATGTACGACAATTGTTTCAAAAAGGAATCAATAAAATTGCACAAAAAGTTGGGGAGGAAGCAGTGGAATTGGTAATTGAGGCAAAGGATAATAATGATAAGCTTTTCCTCAACGAAGCTGCAGATCTGCTGTTCCATTATTTACTTTTGGTTAACGCAAAAGGCTATAATTTGCGCAGCGTTGTAGATATCTTACAGGCCAGACACTCAAAATAGTATCGATGAAAAAATGGATTGTGTTGTTTTTATGTTTCCCTGTCGTCACATTCGCTCAAAAGATGCAGGATAAGGGGTTTGTTATCAAAGGCTCGATCGAAGGTCTTGCAGATAAGTCAATCGTTACACTTAATGATCTAAACAATCCTGGTGATACACTTGCAAGGGCGGAAGTGAAAAACGGATCTTTTACGCTGGAAGGAAAAATTGCAGAACCAAACTTGTACCAGCTGAACTTCAACGCGGTTCAAAAAAAGAGCATCGTGTTCCTTAGCAACAATGTAATTAGCCTGAAGGGAAATATCGAAAATGTACAGAGACTTGACGTCTCAGGGTCGTCAGTGCAAAAAGACTTTCGGGATTTTCAAAACACTTTCAATCCTTCGTTTCAGAAGTTGAACGAAATGAATCAACAAATGAGTGCGCGGCCCGATCTTCAACGCAACGATTCCCTGATGGGTAGTTATATGTCTCTTTTGCAAAAGATCAAAGCAGATGTTGATCAGTTTGTGAGTAATAAACGGACATCCCCGGTGGCTCCATTTGTAATGGTGGTGACCAGCGAACTGGAACAGGATCCGGCGGTCAAAGAAAAACGTTTTAATCTTCTTGATGAGAAGGTACAGCAGGGTTTTTACGGAAAGATCATCAAGCAGCAAATCGACGATAGCAAAATAGGCGCTGTGGGCACTGAAGCCATCGGGTTCACGCAGAACGATACGGCTGGAAATCCCGTTTCACTTTCCTCATTTCGTGGGAAATACGTGTTGATTGATTTCTGGGCGAGCTGGTGCAGGCCTTGCCGCATGGAAAACCCAAACGTTGTAACGGCCTTCAATAAATTCAAAGAAAAAAATTTCACAGTACTCGGCGTATCGCTTGACCGTACGCGTGAGCCGTGGGTCCAGGCAATTAAAGATGATCAGCTGGCATGGACTCAGGTAAGTGATCTTAAATATTGGAACAATGAAGCAGCTACAAAATATAAGGTATCAGGCATCCCACAAAACTACCTGGTAGATCCCACTGGTAAAATCATAGCCAAAAATCTCCGTGGACCTGAATTACAGGATAAACTTTGTGAGTTGCTCGGATGTAATTAGAGTCGATAGCCGGAATTGAGTGTAAAGTTTTGCCACGAATTTCACGAATTGCCACGAAGATAATCCGTGATAATCCGTGAACTCCATGGGAAAAAAATTCATTACGACGTGCCTCGTAGCTATTAAGACCTCACCACGACTTGACTCCCGACTCGCGACTCCCGACTCCATGCCCGGCTCAATTTACGTCTTTACCTTGCTCAAGTTTTCCGATCATGGTTTCAACATTCGTTTTATTTGGTGCATTCGGTGCCATTGGTAAGGCCTGCTTCGCGAATTTTAATGCGGTTTTAAAATCTCCGTTTGCAGAATGTCCTCTTACGAGACCCATCATAGTGGTGAATTCATTTGGGTTTTTGGCAGCATTCATTTTGAATACTTCCAATGCTTCGTTGTTCTTCTTTTGGGCCAGGAGTTGCCTTCCATATTGATGCAGTTCCTGCATGTTTGCCTTTGGCATCGCCGCTTTCATTAGCGCATCCGCATCGGCGTTTTTACCTAGCTTCTGTAATAGCTGTGCCTTCGTGGCAAAAGGTTGGAAATTCGTGCTGCCACCAAAAATGGGACTGGTCGCTGAATCGGACCATCTCAGTGCTTCATCGAGGTTCGTATTGTTTTGTAAAGCCCACTGCGCAGCCTGATCCCAGGTTTGCCACACAAATCCTTTGTGATTTCTCAATTCATTGCGAAAGGTTTCAAGTTGTGTTTTGATAAGGTCAACTTCAACCTTAAAGGGAATAGATAATTTTTCCCAACGCAGGTTAATAATAGCGGAATTGCCTGTCTGGTTTGTGAATTCATACTTGAGCCATTCTTCACTTTTATCGGTTGCTACCGGCTTCACTTTCACTCTTAACGCGTCTTCTTTTTCCTCATAATAATAACTACCCCATGACACAGAGTTCCTGGAGAAGATAACGGTAGATTCATTTGGATCGTAAGCGATGAATAAGCCATAAGTTCCAGCTTGCAATTCCTTTCCTTCAATCGTCACATCAGTAGAAAAGTGAATTGTCGTGTTTTCGTTTGCGCCTGCCCGCCATGGCGCTGCCTTGCTCGAACCGAACCCCTGGTCTGCAAAGCCAGTATGAACCAATTGCCCCCATATTTTACCTTCGCGTCCCTTTACGCCAGGGCGATCGTACCTTATCTCCACACTTGTGAGGCCGATCTGTTCGCCTACCCATGCTTTTTTATTGCCGCCGCTTGGCGTAGTAGTAAGTTGTGCCGTTGTACAGATGCATAAACCGAGAAGGGCTATGATCAGCCCGGATGTTTTCTTCATAACAGTTAATTTATTGACAAGCTAAAAAACAATCGCCTGATTGGCGATTCTTTTTTATCAATGTTATGCGGAGGGGATAAGCTGTCGTTGTCAATGATAACAGGTCTGTGATAATTTAACATGAATGAGTTTTTTTGTGCACCTTTATTGCCTGATAATGTTGAAGTAAAAAGTGTAGTGGCAACACATTCACAACATGAAAATTTTATACTCACTCCTGCTGCTTTTATTTCTTAAGAGTACCTCAGCTCAAAATAAGTCATCCATGCAAGGGGAATACTATTTAAGGGGAGTTATGGAAACGGCCTCCGGATTCAAATTGAATGCTGACTCGACATTCGAATTTTTTTACTCATACGGTGCACTTGATAGATATGGTTCCGGGAAATGGAAGCAGGTTAACGGAAATATTATTTTCGAAAGCCGGCCGCGTCCTGAAAAAGACTTCGCCCTTGTCAAAAGTGAAAAGTCACCTGGCAATTTTACAACGATCCGCATCATCGACAATAATGAGAATATACTACGGTATGTGGATGCTGTGATCAAAAATGGAATTTCGCTTTTGGAGAAAAGTACAGATAATGATGGGATAGTACGAATTCCAAAACAACCGGTCGACAGTGTTGCTTTGTTATTCCGGTTTTGTCCTGACCGGTACTCGACTTTTAAGATTCCCGATAAAGAACACAATTACCTGGAGTTCCGATTTGAACCCTGGATCGCAGAAGTCTTCTTTGAAAAGTTCAATTTAAAGTTTGAAAATAACAAATTAACAGGTAGGCATCCATTGATGAGAGGTGAAGCTTTCGTATACGAGAAATAAAAAAAGCTATATACTCTCAGGGATATTTCTTGTAAGTTCCGTCTGTTTGTTGCCAGTGTTTAGTGTGGATGCGGGTTCAAACAGCATAACGTGTACTTCTTCATTAGCTACCGGCCTGTGTTCTATACCCCTGGGGATAATAATAAAATCGCCTTTTTCAAGGTGAACATTTTTGTCTCTTAGTTCCATGCTAAAGGCGCCCTCAATCACCAGGAACATTTCATCTTCGGCTTCATGATGATGCCATACGAACTCTCCCTTAAATTTTACAAGCTTTATATGCTGGCCATTCAATTCGCCAACGATCCTGGGATTGAAGTAGTCTGAAAACAGATCCAGCTTTTCAGCGATATTTGCTTTTTCGATCGTCATGTGAATTCATTTAATAGGTTATCAAAGTAACTGTCGTTTGTACAATTGCACCGCATTTTCATAGCCCAGGTATAAAGCATCACTGATCAATGCGTGACCTATTGAAACCTCTAACAGGCCCGGAACGTTTTGCGCAAAGTATTTCAGGTTTTGCAAATCCAGGTCATGGCCCGCATTGAGGCCCAGCCCCAATTCGTTTGCTCTTTTTGCCGAGGCGGTATAGGGTGCAATGGCTTTTTCTTTACCGGAAGCATAATTCTTCGCATATCCTTCAGTATATAACTCAATTCGGTCTGTGCCTGTTTCCGCCGCTCCATTTACAAACTCAATGTCCGGATCTACGAAGATGCTTACACGAATGCCTGCTGATTTGAATACCTGGATGATGTCTTTTAGATATTCTTTGTATTTGATGGTATCCCAACCGTGATCAGAGGTAATCTGTCCCTCCGCATCCGGCACGAGCGTTACCTGATCGGGTTTCACCTCAAGTACAAGGTCCACAAACTTTTGTTCCCGGCAGTTGCCCTCAATATTAAATTCCGTAGTAATAATCCTTTTGATTTCGCGAACATCACTATACCTGATATGTCGCTCATCAGGTCTCGGATGAACCGTGACTCCGTCGGCGCCGAATAATTGTGCATCTACTGCAGCTTTGACTACGTCCGGATTACTGCCTCCACGGCTGTTGCGTAGCGTAGCGAACTTGTTGATGTTTACAGACAGTTTGGTCATACCTCAAAATTATTCAAACCAAAATATTCTCGCTTGCTAAAATAGAAATAAAAAGGGGAGCCGGCCAATAGCTCCCCTATAAGGTTTCGAAATATGTAAAACGAGTTATTGTTTAGTTAGCATTGTATTGAACAGAATGCTTCCTTCAGAATCTATGATGTCAAGGAAATACTGTCCATTATTCAAGGTATTCAATTCACTGATCGACGTCACATTGGATCCTTTCATCACATACCAGCTTATCATCCGAATGATCTTTCCAGCATCGTCGAACATACGCACAATGACATGTTTGTTCTGGTCGCACGTTATATCCAGTGTAACAGAAGTGAAGAAAGGGTTGGGTCTTGTTGTGACTTTCAAGATCATTTCATTGGGTTTATTGGTCGGATTCGTAACGGCCCCTTCGTTATTGCCTACAAATTGTAGTATGCGGCGAAAGGCTTCTGGTATCTTACTGCCC
>DAINQQ010000245.1:0-7708 GCA_036742645.1 Flavitalea sp. | reverse complement strand
ATTGGAAGATAACATTTAAAGTTTCTGGCACCAACGATGACACAACGCTTGCCTGCGTTGCAGTAACCGGTGTAGATGTGGATGGCGATGGAGCTTACTTGCAGGAATTTATTGAGGCTGCAACACCGGGAAGTATTGCTGTTGATCCAGCCACTATTTTAGCGGTATCCTTTGATGGAGTTAGAAGCAAAGCTATTTCAACCATCTATAATATACCGTTAATAGACAGCACACATCTCGAAGCGATGTTCCAGATGAACTTTACAAATATTTCTACCTTACTTTATCGCAATGGTGCAGTTTCGACTTACGGCGCTCAACAAATCAGGCAAACCTGTATATATTTTAAACCGTTCTTTCACAGTTCAACCTTTACCTTACTACCTGCAAAGATCCTTTCTTTCACGGCGAGATCCGGCGGAGAAATTAACAGGTTGGAATGGTCGGCCAGCAATGAGAACGACATCAGAACTTACATAGTCGAAAAAAGTGCAAACGGCAAAACATGGGCTGAAATAAAAACTGTATACCGTGGAAGCTCGGCCGCAATCAATGACTATTCTGTTGTTGACATGGAAAAAAATCCGGGAAGTACTTATTATCGCCTAAAGCAAGTAAACACTCGCGGATCATTTACTTACTCAAAAATCATCCAGATAAACAATGCAACTCTTAGTCAACAAAGTATTGTACATAATACGGTGATAAGAAACACGCTGAATTTGCAGATATATGGAACTTCCAGGGATGAATATACTGTTGAATATTATACAATGACGGGATTGAAGATTAAGCAAGACAGGCTCGAGATTCACCCTGGTTTTAATTCCACCTCGGTTCAGTTTCCCACGCAACTGGCTGCAGGGTCATATTTTCTGGTCGTCAAAAATAAAAAAGGACAGCAGATATACGTCGGGAGATTAATTAAGAGTTATTAATCTACGTTCAATTTGAATGCTGTCGATTATTGCGTCGTTAATAAAACACCGGACAAAAAGACCTGGATCTTAACCAGGTCTTTTTATTTTGGAAATTAGCGAGCCGCCCGATTGAATGAGAAGTGATGGATTATTCCTTATGAGAATTAGCACAAGCAATTGTGCTTCGCGGGACTGTAAACGATGAATATCGGGTAAGGAAAGTAACGTGCCTGTGAAGAATGAGGTTCAGATATCATCGTGCGTAAAGGGGAATGCTTAAATTCACTACTATTTTTCAGATCGAAAATGGCTAGCGTCTCATTTTCTTTTTCATTTTGGCTCATAATTTCATTGCTGATTGTGTTGGGGATCGCCAGTTATCTTGCAGGAAAACTTACTCCTCTCGCATCTGTAATTGGAGTTTTAATTGCTGTCTTGATTTATGCAGGAGCAGGATTGGCCGCGGTTATCATGCTTGCCATATTTTTCGTACTGGGAACGTTTGCGACATCTTACAAAAAAGATTACAAGCAAAAGATGCGACTGGCGGATGCCGCCGAAAGCAGACGGAATTTAGGCCAGGTGTTCGCGAACGCTGGTGTACCTGGTATACTCGCTTTAGCGAATATTGTAACCGGTTATACGCAGCCGCTTTTGCTGGTAATGGTTGCAGCGAGCTTTGCTTCCGCCATGGGTGATACTCTTTCCTCTGAGCTTGGAAACGTGTACGGCAGGAATTTTTACAATGCTTTCACCCTCAAAAAAGACGAACGAGGTTTGAATGGCGTCATCAGTGTGGAAGGAACGGTATTCGGAATATTAGGTAGCCTGCTCATTGGAGTTATTCATGCCAACTTCTACGGTTGGAACTTCGCATTGTTTGTGATCACGATATCTGGCATCGTAGGTAATTTGTCTGATTCGCTTCTTGGTGCTCTATTCGAACGGAAAGGATACCTGGGAAATGACGCGGTCAATTTTTTAAACACGGCCATTGCTGCAATTGTTGCATTCTTGCTAATGCGGTTATAAATCATGCTGGATAGCATGTTTCGGTGCACTGGGGGACTTCATAAAAAAAGAAAGATTGAATCCTTCACGGCTTCACAAAAATTGGCTGCAGTCCGCGCCGCTAATTGTTTACTAGCTTAAGCGCTCCTTCAGTATACCGTTTACCGGTGTTGGAGTATTTGATAAGTAGTTGTTCGATTGATTTTTTATCCTGTTCAGCAATTACTACATCAATAGCGTTGACGTTTTCCTCAAGATATATTCTTCTTTTTGTTCCTGGAATAGGTATGATGTCTTCTCCTTGTGCCATTACCCATGCAAGCGCGAGTTGCGCGGGTGTACAACTTTTTGTAGCCGCAAGAGCTGCAAATTCTTTTGCGAGAGTTTGATTATTTTTCCAATGCTCGTCATTGAAGCGTGGGAGAGTTCTTCGGAAATCATCATCTGGCATTTTTTCCGGATCGATGGTATTTGTTACGAGGCCACGGGAGAGTGGGCTGAACGGAACAAAAGTGATCTTTAACTCTTGGCAAACCGGGATAATTTCTTTCTCCGGATCACGGGTAAGCAGCGAATACTCTGTTTGCAAAGCGGAGATCGGATGAATTGCATGCGCCTTGCGGATCGACGCTGGTGAAGCTTCCGAAAGTCCCAGGTACCGCACCTTTCCCTGCTTCACAAGTTCAGACATGGCGCCCACTGTATCTTCCACTGGCACATTTGGATCTATCCGGTGAGCATAATAAAGATCGATTGTTTCGATGCCGAGCCGCTTCAAACTTTTTTCGACTGCTGTTTGCATATGTTTAGGCGACGCGTCTAAGTAATTGGTGCCATCTTCTCTCCATATGAAACCGAATTTAGTTGCAATGAACACTTTGTTACGATTAGGCACCAGTACCTTCGAGATGAGTTTTTCATTTTCGCCATCTGCATACATGTCGGCAGTGTCCCAAAAATTTAGTCCGAGATCCAGGGCCTTGTGAAGAGTAGCGATGGATTCGTCATCGTCGCGCGTACCATAAGCGTAAGACATCCCCATACAACCAAGGCCTATGGCGGATATTTTCTCTGTTGTGTTGCCAAGTATTTTGTATTTCATGAAGTAAAATTGATTTGTTTACCTAACTCGGAGATGTTTGTACCTGGTAAAATTATGAAATTCAGTTAGGGAAAAATGAAAGCGCACAAAGACGCCAGGATTTAAACGCGTTGTTTATTATTAATCCTAATTGCGCCCTATAGTAAACAACTCAACCCTTTCTTCTCTTCCCCTGAGTTCGGTGTCGCCAAGTGATGTAAACCGATATGGGGAATGATGATTTATCCTTTTCACCAGGTCTCCCGAAATAAGCAGATCGACTTCGTAACTGTTACAAAGGCCTTGTATTCTCGAAGTCGTGTTCAAAACGTCACCCGTGAAAATAATTTCTTTTTTGATCTCTCCGATTTCCCCGGTGGTTACTTTGCCAAGGTGCAACGCACCTTTGAACTCCGGAAGTAAACCGAATTTGTCATTATACTTTACTGCTTGTTTTTTTAGTGCAGATTGCATGGCGAAAAAACATTGTAAACATCTATTGTTCTTTATGCCTTTGGCAAGCCTCCACGATACGATGATTTCGTCTCCGACATATTGATAAACGTCTCCTGAGTAAGCGATAATTGGATCAGACAGATCAGAGTAATATTCTTTTAGAAGTTGGAAGTACCTGAAATGCCCAAGATTCTCTGCAATGGTTGAAGACGACCTCATGTCAAGAAACATAAAAATTCGCTCTTCCTCTGTGGGTAGGTGATATTTCCCGGTAAAAAAATTTCGGAGTACACCCTGGCCAATATTTTCACTTACTTCATTATAAAATTGGGTGATCAGGATGATGGCGGCCATGTACATTATAACACTCCAAAAGGCATAGTCAGAAACAAAAGACAAAACGTTACTCCATACATCTCTATTGAACATGCCACTGTTCAATTCAATTGAGTTTGCGAGGGCAGTGATAATTAAAAGAAAAGAGACAATGATACCTAAATAGATTGCGGACTTCAACATGATTTTCCTGGTAAAACTCTGCTGGTTGAAAATCTTACTGAAGTACGTGATCTCCAAAGCTCCAATTAACAAGCCGGTGACTAGCGCAGCAAGAGGAGTTGTAATGATGTTCTGGTGGAAATTATAAGGATTTCCTGTTGAGGGATAGTAAGCTAAATTACCGAGAATGCCCTTTTCAAGCTGCACGTAAACCAGGCTAAACACCAGCCAAAGAACACCAAAGGGAATGACACGTGAAATGTTCCTTTTGGTTTTTTGGGAAAGCATTTTTTTTAAATTTTTCACTAGTATTTGCGAGCAGGTGCGGTTTCATGTGAGCGTTTCAAATGAACCGCGCTTACTTTGTTCAACCAAAATTGTACTCGTTGTGTTCTTTGTGCTATTCTCTTCGTGTATTCTTTGTGAACCCGGTGACTGCACAATCAATGGTTCACAAAGAACCGAAGAGAAGAACACAAAGGAACACGATAAATAAAGGACGTAAATTAAATAACTACAACAGATCATCACTATCGAACCTCTCGCCGCCTCTTAAGATCTTATACGACTGATTAATTTTTTTTGCTTCGCTAATAAAGTCTTGAACGTCTGCTGTATTGAACGTAAACATATCATAGTGGCAGGGTATTATCAATTTCGCGCCGATTTCTTTTCCCAATGCCGCAGCTTCGTAACAAGTCAAATTACCGGCTACTTTCCTGGCCGGATCATTTCCATTGATGGGCAGTATGGCTATATCAGTTGAAAACGGTTTTAAAAGATTAACCATTCCGTCAAACCAAAGTGTATCACCACTATGGTAAATAACATGCGCGCCAAACTGTATTATATACCCCATGTATTTTGGGTTCCCTTTCTCATCTTTCTCTATCTCATTGTGTTTCGCGGGAATACCATGAAATGTGAATTCATCTATTGTAACGGATCTTCCATCACTCAGTCCAATCGGGTATTCTTTTTCGCACTGAGTTCTTTCTGCGACGAAATCCCTGTTTGCCTCAGGGATGACAAATTTGATAGATGGGTTGTTAGTCAAAACAGGTATCAACGTTTCGGCGTCCAGATGGTCTGTATGATTGTGGCTCGAGGTTACGATTAGTATGCCCTTAAGCAATGCGGGATCTATCACCCGCTCACTCATTCGTATATGCGGTTTTTCGGTAGTTGCGTATTTCTTAGTAAGCGAATCCGAAAGATACGGGTCAATCAAAACACGCTTGCCTTTCCATTGCAAAAGAAAGCCGCTCTGTCCAAGCCACCACAGGTGAAAATGCTTTTTTTCGCTGGCGAGGTTATCGATTTCCTGCACCAGCTCATGATCTTTTTTAACCGCTTTTATCAATTGATCATTTTTCATTGGTATGATGTTCCAGTTCTGATGCCGCTTCTTTGTCAACCATCAGTATGGAGTTTTTATGATCCCGTACCAGGCTCGCAGGAAAATCAGAACTGATTCCCCCTTCAACAGTTTTCTTTATCACGCCAGCTTTCTTTTTGCCATTTGCAATCATCAATAGCTTGCGTGAGTCCATCACCTGTTTCAATCCGAGCGTTATTCCCTTGCTGATTGTCACTTCCTGTTGGAAATATTTCTTTCCAACAGTCTGGGTCGTACTGTCCAGCATAGACACATGTGCTGTTGAACCAGGATCTGTACCGGGTTCGTTAAATCCGATATGGCCATTCATGCCAATTCCTACCAACATGAAATCGATAGGACCTCTGTCTTCAAGTAGTTTATTCATCGTTCGACATTCCTGCTCCTCGTCCCCTGTCATTGCGTTGAACAAATGGATTCGAGATGGATCGATGGATAGCGGTTGAAAAAGGAAGTGATGGAGAAAATAATGACAACTTCCTGTATTCTGTGGCGGAATCCCAAGCCATTCGTCGAGTCCGATAAAAAAACATTTGCTGAAATTCACTTCCTTTCCTTTCGCAATTTCCTGGAGGGTTTGGTAAGTTAGTTTTGGGGTGTCCCCCGTCGCGAAGCAGAGCAACGCATTCGGATTTTTGTTTACAGTGTCAATAATCATGTCTGCGGCAGCGGAAGACATCGCGTTATAGCTCTCATGTATTTTTAATAGCATCCTTCTTTGTTAGTTTGTGAAAATCGGAGTGAGCCGATGTGATAATTTACCGATTAGGCGATCCATGATGCAAAAAAATAAAGCGTGCAGAAAGAAAAAAGACGGACACAAAAAGGGTATATCTAAAATATCTCCTGATCGTTTCTACAACGACTCTCTTACTTTCTTTGCTCCTTTAACCATATTGATAAGCTTTTGCCGGGAAGCCCATCTCGCCGTTTGGCTCAGTCCACAATCAGGTGCTACAGACAACTTTTCGGCGGGCACATACTCTAAACACCTTTTAATTCTGTTCACTACATCCTCGACGGTTTCTATGTAGTAATTTTTCACATCGACAATTCCTACGGCTACGTTCATTTTTTCGGCAAACGGTTTTAGTAATTCCAGTTC
The DNA here is from genome assembly GCA_036742645.1 of Flavitalea sp. Taxonomy (GTDB): domain Bacteria; phylum Bacteroidota; class Bacteroidia; order Chitinophagales; family Chitinophagaceae; genus Flavitalea. The sequence goes on along the minus strand of DAINQQ010000245.1, from coordinate 1,238 downwards.
GGAGAATTCTCGATTAGCCATTTCGATATGAATTTCATCTACTGCCATATCCAGGAAATCTGGTAGCATGGGTTTAATACTGCGATATCCAACCGGTCTGCCCTTGAAGTTTCCGAAGCATAAATGTGTACTAAGATTGCATTTTCCGATGATGGGTTTTACGGTACGGTTGAATATGTCGACAAAACGTTTGGTGTCTTCCTTATATGCGTAGCAACTCATTGAGGGTTCATCCACCGTAATCTCTGTGCAGCCTGCAGCTACCAATGCTTCAAGTTCGCTTCGAATGATTGGCAACAAAGCTTCCGTGATCGCATAGCGGTCTTTATATTTTTCATTCGGCAATAATCTGCCGCTTAAAGTATACGGTCCGGGTACGCTTGCTTTCAACACAGGGCCTGTTGGAGCTAATTTTTTCAGCCGTGTGTACTCTTTCACTGCGCCAAGCCCGTTAGGTGCCGACAATTCCCCTACGATATTATTCTTTCCACGTTGGTCGTGTGCTGCAGGACCGAATTTTCTTGTCTCGGTCTGATTGTTTTCGATGCCTTTAATGAATCCGTAAAAGGATAAATTGAAATCGAGTCTCGTTTGTTCACCGTCAGTAATTACATCAAGTCCTGCTCTTACCTGGTCATGAATCGCTGCGATGACGGCATCTTCAATCATCTCTTCGATATCTGCTGCTCCAAACCTGTCTAAATTTTGTGTGGCAAACTCTAACCAGCCCGGAAAGGGATAACTTCCGACAACCGTTGTACGTATGGGAACCATGTGTTTTAGTTTTTGATTGCTTGGATTCGGTCTTGAGTATGGAGCCGAGAGTCAGGAGTCGGGAGTCGGGAGTCAGGAATCATAATCGGAGATCCAGAACTCTAAATTATCCTGACATTCGACATTCAACTCGGTTATGGTTGCTTTAGCACACTATTTATTACATCAAATGATTACATCAAACTTTTCGATTCTGAAATCAAAATTCTGAATTCATTCTCCCGACATCCTTATACAATTCTGCCATCCGATGCGCGTGTTCGTCATAAGCTGCTTCGAAAAGTTCTTTGGCTTTTTCTGCGCCGACCACCGAACCTGCTGTCAATACCTTCGGTGGTTGGCCGGCTGCGGTCAATAGGTTTGCAAGTTCGGCTTTTATGCTGTTTACGATAATAATTCCTCCGACTGTTGAACCGGGCGATACAGGTGTTTCGAGGCCATCAATATAGATCATTGAATCGCCA
>DAINQQ010000244.1:0-7723 GCA_036742645.1 Flavitalea sp. | reverse complement strand
AGGCACAAAGAGAGATCAAAATCCCTTTGTGCCTTTTGCCTTTATGCCTTTTAGGCAGAGCGTTTGGAGGCATCCTCCTCTTTTCCCTTTCTTATTTAAACAATGATGTGTCCTTTCTTGTTAAGAATATATGAGTCATATTAATTGAAGCATGTTTATCAAGAAAGCTCTTAAAAGAATGTTATTGACAACAATATGTAACTGAAAACCCTGTTCCTAAATTTGTAGTTAAAAAATAGTCAGGCCGGGAGAAAAACTGCGGCGTTAAATTGCACAACAGAAATATGCTTAAATTGAGGAGTAGGATGTGAGTTCTGATGTTGTGAGTTGTCAGCGGTGAGTTGTGAGTTCTGAGTCGTGACTTTTGACTCTGAGTACCCGTTTCTGAATTCTGGGTTCTGAATTTTTAATTCATAATTCCAGGAAATTGAAGTAATGAAAAAAGAATTACTATGAAAGGATTTAACTTTTCAAAATACGACCCCCAGGCGGGAGGGAAAACGAAGTTTGAGCAATTGCTCGACATCTTTATCCGGCTACTTACTTATACCAATGGCGATGTGAGTGAAGCAATGAGCTGGATGAATCAGCTTGATAAGGAATATGAGATGACAAACGGCGAATATGGTATGGGTGATTTTATTGAGGAATTGAAGGAAAAAGGTTACATCGATGAAAATAAAGTCAGCGGTGAAATCAAAATTACTTCCAAAACTGAACAGGGAATCCGTAAGAGGTCATTAGAGGAAATATTTGGAAAGTTGAAAAAGACACGCAACGGAGAGCACAATACCTTCAAGCCAGGACAAGGCGATGAGTTAAATCCTGAAACGAGGCCTTTCCAATTTGGTGATTCGGTGGAGCAAATTGATTTCACAACTTCCATTTTAAATGCCCAGATCAATCACGGTATTGATAGCTTCAGCATGCAGGAAGACGACCTCGCTATTCGTGAAACAGATTTCAAGGCTCAGACTTCCACCGTTCTTATGATCGATATCTCGCATTCGATGATCTTATATGGAGAGGATCGGATTACGCCGGCAAAAAAAGTGGCGATGGCGCTTAGTGAGCTGATTACAACAAAATATCCGAAGGATACTTTAGATATCGTAGTATTTGGTAATGATGCGTGGCCTGTCGAGATCAAGGATTTGCCCTATCTACAGGTGGGACCTTACCACACAAACACCGTAGCGGGACTGGAACTTGCGATGGACATCCTGAGAAGAAGAAAGAATCCGAATAAGCAGATATTCATGATCACAGATGGCAAACCTACCTGCTTGAAACAGGGTAAACGGTATTATAAAAATAGTTTCGGACTTGATCGAAAGATTACTACAAGATGTTTAAGTCTTGCCACCCAATGCAAGAAACTCAAAATACCGATTACTACTTTCATGATAGCTACAGATCCCTATCTGCAACGATTTGTTCAGGAGTTTACTGAAACAAACACCGGAAAAGCTTTCTTTGCTTCACTGGACAGGTTAGGCGCTTTCATATTCAGGGATTTTGAAAGCGGAAAGAGGAAGACTGTTTATTGATTCTGCGACCTTAACTACATAACCAATGCCATAAACACCTAGGGCAACAAGGTTATGCATGCTAAACTAACTGACAGAGAAGAGTTTTTGGGAAAGGAAATTGTAGATTGTGTATTTAGAATTCATAAGGAGTTAGGTCCAGGCCTCTTAGAACGGATTTATGAAGTTTGCTTTTGTCATGAGCTCTTTAAAAAGGGTATTGAGTACAAACGGCAAATAAGTATACCCATTGTTTACGACGAGTTTGTATTCGATGAATGTTTGCGAATAGACGTATTGGTTGAAGATTTAGTTATCTGTGAATTAAAGGCTGTAGAGTTAGTGAACGCTGTGTGGCATGCCCAGGTAATTAGTCATTTAAAATTAACGAATAAACGTTTGGGATATTTAATCAATTTTAATGTTGCTCTTGCGAAGGATGGCATTAAAAGATTTATAGTATAATCTTTGTGTCTTAGTGTCTTAGTGGCAAACTCTTTTGCCACTAAGACACCAAGGCACGAAGGGCTGATCTTTGTGCATTGGGCCGAGTTCCAGGACAGGAAGATACGAAGACACGAACATGAACGATTAAATAAATAATTGTGTTTTAGATTAGAGGCAAAAAAAATATAAATGAATAATATTAAAACTTTAGGCGAATTAAAAAGAAGCGGTTATAAACCACAAAGCGTGAAAGAAGAAATCCGTAGCAATCTTATCCGCAGACTTCGAAATGGAGATCCAAGTTTTTCGGGCATTATAGGATATGAAGAAACCGTTATCCCGGATGTTGAAAGAGCGTTGTTATCCCGTCATAATATTTTGTTTCTCGGCTTACGTGGACAAGCGAAAACCAGAATGGCCAGGCAGATGACTGAACTACTCGACGAATATGTACCAGTTGTTGCCGGTAGCGAGATCAATGACGATCCATTACAACCAGTCTCGCGGTTTGCAAAAGACATGATCGCCGAACAAGGAGATCTTACTCCAATATCCTGGATTCACCGCAGCGAACGATACGGCGAGAAACTCGCTACGCCGGATGTCAGTGTTGCCGACCTGATCGGAGACATTGATCCCATCAAGGCTGCGAATCTAAGATTGAGCTTTGCCGACGAACGCGTGATCCATTATGGAATTATTCCCCGAAGTAATAGGGGGATATTTGTAATAAATGAAATTCCCGACCTGCAGGCACGCATACAAGTGGCGCTTTTCAATATTCTTGAAGAAGGTGACGTGCAGATAAGAGGATTCAAATTGCGGATGCCGCTGGACATCTTATTTGTATTTACAGCAAACCCGGAAGACTATACGAACCGGGGATCTATCGTAACACCTTTGAAAGACCGTATTCAAAGCCAGATATTGACACACTATCCGAAATCAATTGATACGGCTCTAAATATCACAGAACAGGAAGCCGATGTTCTGGACGAACAAAAAGCTGTTGTACGCATTAGCGATCTGATGAAACGGTTGATCGAACAGATCTCTTTTGAAGCGAGGGTAAGCGAATTCGTAGATAAAAAAAGTGGCGTCTCCGCACGGTTAAGCATTTCTGCTTTTGAAAATGCAATGAGCGCTGCCGAACGAAGAGCGATTGTCAATAAGGAAAAGGAAACACAGGTATGGGTTAATGACCTCGTTGGAATTATCCCTTCTATTACGGGAAAAATAGAGCTCGTTTATGAAGGAGAGCAGGAAGGACCGTTCCAGGTAGCCATGAACCTTGTTGAAAAAGCGATCCGTTCTCAGTTCATCAACTATTTCCCGAATCCTGAAGTGCTGAAGAAAAAAAGAAACCAGCAATCACCGGATGAAAATCCATATCGTTCGGTTCAGGCCTGGTTCGATAAGGGCAATGCGCTAAACCTTTTCTTCAATGTGAAAGATCAGGACAAGATTCAGCAATTATATCGTGTAGATGGATTGCACGCTCTTGTAAAAATGTATTTCAAACATGCCAATGAAAAAGAATTGGCATTGCTGATGGAATTTGTTTTGCACGGCTTGTCCTCATTTTCCATGATCAGTAAAAAGATCGTAGATAACAAGATTGAGTTTAAAGATTTGATGGGATCGATGCTGAACCTCGGAACTTCATCTTATTCTGACGACGACAATGAAAACGAAGACTACACTTAGAGTCGGGAGTCTGGAGTCGGTAGTCAGTTCTGAGTTTTTAGTTCTGAGTTATTAGCAGTATAAGACAGTTCTTCGTGCCTTAGTGGGAGAGATATTGCCACCAAGGCACGAAGGAAGACATCCACCACTTTAATCAGAACTCACGGCTCAGAACTTTCAACTCTGAACTCAGAACTCTCAACTGAGAACTCAGAACTCACAACAATTTGAGCCTTTCAAATTTTCAAATCTTCAATTTTTCAAATTCCTGCCAAGCATGGCATAAAATTTACTTCAATTCCAGAAAACTTCCATGCTTCCCATAGGTGATGATAACTCCGACAGGACCAGGTTTCCCTTTGTCAATTATATAATAATTGCACTCAATATTCTTGTGTTCATTTTTCTTCAACGCATGGGTGCTGATCTTAATTTCACCTATTCCCACTCCACGGTACCTGGTGAAATATTAACTGGACGAGATATCATAACCGATTCAAAAATTATGACGGACCCATTAACCGGCGACGAGTTTGAATTGCCCGGGCTGGGTATTACGCCGGGCCATGTTTGGCTTACGCTCATCACGTCGATGTTCATGCATGGCGGTTGGGCGCATCTTGGAGGAAATATGTTATACCTGTATATATTTGGAGATAACATTGAGAACCGCCTCGGTCACTTACGATACCTGTTTTTTTATCTTCTAACAGGAATCATTGCTTCATTGACTCATGTGGTCACAACGCAAGTTCTGGGGAATAGCCTGCTCATTCCAAGCCTCGGAGCATCTGGCGCTATTTCCGGTATCCTCGGTGGATATTTATTGTTGTTTCCTACCAGGAGCGTTCACGTGTTTCTGTTCTTCACGATTGTATCTGTACCTGCAATTCTGGCCCTGGGATTCTGGATCGTTCTACAGATCCTGAACGGCACAAGCGCGCTCGGCGGAGATGAAGCCGGAGGTGTTGCCTATTCTGCTCATATAGGCGGCTTCATTGCAGGCCTGGTATTCATAAAATTCTTTGATCGGGAACCGAAAGTTGTCGCACGACCACAGCGAAGATTTTTCTAAAATCCGGCCCGGCCTCCTCGTCTGACTCTGAGTTCCTTATCTATATCGTGACGCTCACATCGTACATCGTCATCCCAAATCTCACATAGTACTTCGTACTTTAAAACTTATACCCAACGGAAACTCCCGCATAATAAGGCAGGAAACCATGCTGATTGAAAACTGGCACTATCGCTGCACGAAATGAAAATCCATTCTCCTTCGGTTGCATACGGTAACCAAACGATATGTGGCCGAACGAAGATGTAAATATGCCATCATCACTAACATCAGAAGTGTAATCTACATACGTGAAGCCAGCTCCAACCTCAAAAAAATGTTTCGTGTCCTTTCCAATAAGATAGTTTAACCCGATGGGCACAAAAATTCCCCCCTCATCGTCTATGCTAAATCCTCCCACTCCGATTCTTCCCCCAATTCCATCATTCCTTCCGGTAAATCGCGTATCGAAATTAAAGGAAGCCAGGCCGGGGCCCCCTATTTCGAAGTAGACTGCAGATTGCGATTTTGCGAGATTCGAGATGCACACTGAAAGTATTAATAAAGGCAGGAGCTTCTTCATGTGGCGATAGTTTATTCCTTGACAATATGGAAATAAATTTTGATGCACCCAAATTTGTTAAATTACATTGACTTCCCTCTGCAACACAATTCCAAACTTCTCCCTGACGCTTTTTACGATCTCTTCACTAAGGCTAAAGACTTCATTCCCTGAGGCATTACCGTAATTTACCAGGACCAATGCCTGTTTCGCGTGACATCCTGCGTCGCCCCGCCTTACACCTTTCCAGCCGCATTGTTCGATCAACCAGCCTGCCGCAAGCTTTACCCCTCCGTTTTGTAAGGGGTATCCAATAATTCCCGGAAACGAGGACCGAAGCTTCTTATATCGCGTTTGTGTGATCTCAGGATTTTTGAAAAAACTTCCGGCATTACCAATCTTATTCGGGTCGGGTAATTTCGAAGAGCGAATATTGATGACCGCTTGTGAAATGGCCTGGATACTTAATTTTTTCACCTGCATATTTTCCAGCTCTTCCTCTAATGCACCATAGCTTATATTGAAATGGGGTTTCTTATTAAGGCGATAGGTGACATTTAAAATAACAAACTTATCCCTGTACTTTTTTTTGAACACACTTTCGCGATATCCGAATTCACAATCGTTGACACTGAATACGTGGATTTTCTTATCTTTTATATGAAAGGCTTCCAATTCGTCGAATACTTCTTTTATCTCTACTCCGTAAGCGCCGATGTTCTGCATCGGGCTGGCGCCAACATTTCCTGGGATTAATGAAAGGTTTTCAAGCCCAGCCCAATTTCGATAAAGTGTATATTGAACAAGCCGATGCCAGTTTTCACCGGCACCTACTTTTACATAAACATGATTTGCATCCTCTTTGATCAGATCTATCCCTGTTATTTCATTCTTAAGAATAAGTCCGTCGTAATTTTTAATAAAAAGAATATTGCTTCCTCCACCTAAAATGAAAACAGGCAGCTTTGAATGCGTGCTAATCAGCTCATTTAACTGCTCCTGGCTTCTGAATGAAGAAAAAGATTTTGCTCTCACATCTATTCCGAAAGTATTGTATTGCCTGAGCGAAATATTTTGTTGAATTTGCATGATCGTATTGAAGTATACAAAGTAAACGAAAATCATGCAGAGACAAACAGCAGTGGTTATTGGCGCAACAGGACTCATCGGCTCACAGTTGGTTAACCTTCTCTTAAACGATAATGACTTTTCGGAAGTAAGGATACTCACTCGAAGTACGATATCGATTTCACATCCGAAACTGGCAGTACAGGTCGTTGCCTTCGATAACTATCATGACTTAAAAGAAAAGATCAGTACAGGGCATTCGCTTTTTTGTTGTGTAGGTACTACTCAAAAAAAGGTGAAGGGAGATAAAGTAGCCTATCGTAAAGTTGACTTTGACATTCCCGTGAATAGTGCACATGCAGCGATTGAAAACGGGATGAAACGGTATTTGTTAGTTTCCTCGATTGGCGCAGACCCTAACTCAAATAATTTTTATTTGAAATTGAAAGGAGAAGCAGAACAATCGATTTCAAAACTATCGTTTGAGAGCATACATGTTTTCCGTCCTTCTCTCCTACTTGGTGACCGAAAAGAATTCCGGGCGGGTGAACGGATAGCGCAGGTCTCTATGCGAATGTTTTCGTTTATGTTCCTTGGACGAATTAAAAAATATAAACCGATACAAAGTAGCGATGTTGCCAAAGCCATGATTGCGGCCGCGAAAAAATCAGCGGGTGGAGTACAAATTCATGAATATGATGATATCGTTGGCCTGGCAAAATAGCTCTTGTGAAATATGATAGCCACGAATTGCATTGATTGACACGGATTTTTATCGTTGCTAATCCCTGTAATCCGTGGCAAAAAATCATGGTGCATGAAAGAAATAACTCTTGTGAAATATGATAGCCACGAATTGCAGGAATTACCAGGAAAAAGCATCCGTGTAATCCGTCGCAAAAATACTCACATCGCATCGACATCCGGTATCATCACAACACTCCGGAATTTTTTTTCATTATGCAGAACAGCGATCTGCTCGTGAACAGCTGCCTTGCAAGCCGCAATTAATGAACCGTCCTTGGGTAGTTTTACTAAGAGCTCCATCAAAAACTGATTCCGCACCCTGTTTACAACAGGCTCAGCCGGGCCAACCAGGTATTGGCCAAAATCCCTTTTCAATGCTTCAGCGAATCGATATGCAGCAGCGTGAACCACCTCTTTTATTTTATGACGGAATGTAAGAAGAAGTATTCGCGAAAAAGGAGGATACAAAAAACGTTTCCGGTCTTCGAGCTCATTCTTAAAAAATAATTTATAATCATGTTGCTGCACGTATTGAAGTACAGGATGCCTGGTGTTTGCTACCTGCACCAGCACTTCTCCACGCCCATCACGCCTACCGGCTCGGCCACTCACCTGCTCCATTAGTTGAAA
>DAINQQ010000243.1:0-7732 GCA_036742645.1 Flavitalea sp. | reverse complement strand
CGGCCTCTTTTAGGTCAGCCAATACATCTCGGTACATACGTGCCCACCACCTTTCAGGAATTGCCCTCGTTGTGAAATCATAATTTACTTCGTCCTGGTAAGTTGCCATGCCCCAATGCTGAACAGTAAATCTAAACACGTTATCATTCACATTAGGTGTTGTTATGCCATCCGCCACATTTCGGACTGCATTGGAAAAAAGTGTTTCTGCCGGCACAACGGCTGGATTTTTAGTTTCCTGGTTAAACCTCGATATATCTTTGGTACAGGAAACCATTATGAGGATGAGACTTGAATATGCTATTATCTTTTTCATAATCGTGTTTTAAGTTGAATTAGAATTTCAATTTCAGGTTCGCCCCCATTGATCTTGTCGTTGGATATGCTCCACTCTGATATCCCTGGATATTACCTGAAGAAAGATTTTCTTCTGGATCTGAATAGGGAAGATTCTTGTGAATAATCCAAAGGTTTCGGCCTAAAAGAGAAATTTCTACGCCTTTAATTACTTTCGTTTTCCCTAGCAAAGATTGTGGCAACGCGTAAGCCAAAACCAGTTCTCTCAATTTAACGTAACTGGCATCATATATAAATGCCGCATTCGGATTGTAAGAATATCCATAAGTGCCATAATTATTTTCGACACGTTTGGTGTTCGGTTTGCCATCTGCGGTAACACCCGGCATGATTATACCGCCCCCGTTGGCAATCGTGTTACGGGAAGGGTTACCCAGGTCATTCAATTGAACAGTTTCAACTGTAACTCCTGTAGCTAATCCATAATACCTGTCAAGTGAGAACAAATCGCCGCCCGAACGAATATCAATCAGGAACCCTAAGCTGATACCTTTATACTTGAATGTATTGTAAATACCGCCAGTCCAATCGGGGTTTACGTCTCCAATGATATTGTCGGTGGTTGTGGTAGTAAAATATCTTCCATCGCTTTTGACAACTTTTTCACCGCTTCCATTCCAGGGTATGACCTTGGTTGCATCTTTAGGATCAATCATTCCCCATGTTTTTCCCTGGATAGTTCCATAAGGTTGGCCTAAGGATGCATTAATAGTCACCCCGCCCTGGAGACTTCCCAATTGAAGATTTTTGCTATCTCCGAACAGCGCAAGAACCTTATTGCGATTGCGGCTCCAGTTAACATTGATATCCCAGCTAAAGTCATGTGTCTTAATTGGCGAGCCAAACATAGATACTTCAATTCCTTTATTTTCTATGTCACCTGCATTCACGAATTTCTGGGTAAAACCAGTAGCGGTTGTTAATGCTACCGGGATAATCTGGTTAGTGGTATTCGTATGATAGTAGGTGATATCGAAACCTACGCGATTTCTCAGGAACGCCATTTCTAAACCAATTTCCTTACTCTTGGTGTATTCCGGCTTTAATTCGCTGTAGTTCTTCGTACCAGGAAGAGAAAACAAAACAGCTGACCCAAATAGTGGCGGCTGGGTATAGACATCGGCAAGGCTACCCCACGGTGCATCATTACCCACAGTAGCATAATTTAATCTTAGTTTGCCGGAAGAAAGCCAACTGGTATTAAGAAGATGTTTTGAAAAGACCCAGCTTCCTGAAACCGCATAATAATTATATGCATTGTTGTCCTCAGGCAGCGTAGATGATCTGTCACGGCGGATTGATCCATCTAATGTCAGAAATTCTTTGTAACCTAAAGTTGCGCCAGCAAAATAGCCGTCAACTGCACGGGGAGTATTTGTTTCAATTGGAGCATTGATTGGATTCACAGAATTAGAAAGTGAATAGATGCCTGCTGCAATTAAGCCTCCATTGGTCAATGCTAAAATAGAATTCTCTTCCGTCCGGCGTAGATTGGTACCTACCAGGGCTTTTAAATTCAGGTCAGTAGTAAGATCCCTGTCAAAGTTTACCAATAAATCATAGTTCCTTTCACTGTAACCATGGTTAAAACGGGAATACATAGGCGTTATGTTGCTTCCCTTCGCTATTCTTTCTTCCTGCAATTCCTGGTACGTGTCAAGAGTAACACGTCCCATTATATTTATCCAGCTGTTGATCTTATAGTTTAAGGCAACATTGCCAAAAATTCGGTTACGGGTGTCAGTTTCATATTGCTGGTAAACCATCCAGTAATAGTTGTCAGTGTAAATAGGCTTTAGCCCATTTACTTCATCAGCTGGATTGGCCCAATTCCAGGTTACGTTTTGATAGTTGCGGAAATATGCTTCCTTCTGTTCGTCCAGATCAACATTTGTCTGGTACCATTGACGGAAATTCTGGTTAACATTCCGCCCATTATAACCGGTGCCATATCTACCCTTACCGTCAACCTTGGAATAATTTGCCGAAGCCGAAGCTGTCAATTTATCTGTGATGTTGTAACTTGCCGCGAAGTTGATTATATTCTTCAACACCCTACTGTTAGGTAACACTCCTTTTTCGTCGTTGCGAGTGTAGCCCAATTTAAAGGAGCCCTTATCAGTTAGACCATCTAACATAATACTGTTAACATTAGATACAGGGCTAGTATAAAAACTTGAAGGATTATTTTGAGCCGCGAGCCATGGTCTTGCTTTGTGATAATTCGGGCCGGCTTTATCGAAAGCGTCCCATTGGTAAACCATCAAATTGGGGTCGAATTTGACTCCGTACGAAGCATCTTCAGTGGTAGGGGTCACGTAGTCTTTTGTTCCATCTCCATTTACATCAAAATAGAAAAAACCATCTTTTTGATAAGCAGCGGAATATCCTGCACCGTACTGGGTTTGGTATTTTGGAAAAGTGGATTTGTCGATCGACGCTACTACAATACCAGTATTCACTGTAATTCCCAAGCCTCTTTTTGCTTTCTTACTGGTTATCATGATAACGCCATTGGCAGCCCGCGATCCATAAAGCGCCGTAGCTGCGGCACCTTTCAAGACATTTATGGACTCAATATCATCAGGATTTATATCTGCTGCCGCATTACCATAATCGTAGCCGCCGCCCCCCTGAGTTTGGTCTCTTCTTTTCTGGTCTGGGGGTGTCCGATTTGTGGCATTATTATTCGCATTATTAATCGGAATACCGTCAACAACGAATAAGGCCTGGTTGTTCCCGGTTAATGATTTGATACCACGAATAACAACATTCGTTGAGCCTCCGATGCTATTCCCCTGAATAATTTGCAAACCGGATACTTTGCCAGAAAGTGCAGCAGCAGCATTGCCAGTTCTTATGTTACTGATATCTTCTCCGGAAATCTGCTGTGCCGCATATGGCAAGGTGTTTTTGTGTCTTCTGATACCGAGCGCTGTCACCACCACTTCATTCATATTGCCTTCACTACTTAATATAGCGGCAACAGTACCTGAGCCACTAACTTTAATCTCAGCATCCGCGAAACTCACTGCACTAATAACCAAAACATCATTTTCGTTTAACTGCATTGTGAAATTTCCTTGCTGATCCGCAGCTACCGCTTTGTTGGTCCCTTTAACCTTAACGGTAGCAAAGGGGATGGGATTTCCCTTTTCATCAGTAACCTTTCCATTGATCATTTTTGTTTGAGCCAATGCCAATACCGAATAAAGTACCAGCACCCCCAGGAGTGGAAGAATTTTTCTCATGTAAATTAGTTTTAAGTTTAATCTGAATTCGTGATGAAAACATCGCGAGTCAAAAAATAGTTAAAATAGGATGGATGGAACGCAAGGTAGTGTTTTAGTAAATTTTAAAAGCGGAAAATTATCGTCCAAAAAAAAAAATGGGATAGGAAGCACCTTCAAGACAAGTTGTTAATTTAAATAATCTTATAAATCAACGATTTCCTTGTTCATTTAATCGACTTGTTTGGGATCAAGTAATTTTCCGCATCTCGCAGCTGTGAGGGATTTCTGGCAAAGGCATTCCATCAAAGGTTGCTTCTGGAAACAAAAAGGACCGGTCGGCAATTCGACCGGTCGGATGTTCAAAAACTAAAAACTACGAACTGAGAACTAATCTACATCCCAGAAGATGCGGGTATTGAAAACATCGATTGTCCCCTGGGCTTTTACGTTTTCACCATTGCTGGTTCCCTCTGATTGAGGATAAAATAGTCGCAATGGTAATTTCTGACCTACAGGCGCAGAGGCCGAAGGTGGAGTTACAGGATAATTTGTTCTGCGAAACTCGCTCCACGCTTCTAATCCTGAGTAATGTACCAGGGCTATCCATTTTTGGCTCCAGATCGCCTTCAGTTTATCAGAAGAAATAGTCCAGTCTGCCAAGTTTTTTCCACTCGTAAGCAAAGTTGTCGCTGCCGTTGCGCTTGTACCGGTAATCCGAAACGATTCCTTAACACCCTGCTCGTAATATTGCTGCGCGGTCATTGGAAGAGTTACAGCCGCAGCATACCGTTGTTTCGCCTCGGCAAGTAAGAAAAAGCTTTCGGCCCCGGTCATCAGCACCATCGGTCTGCTGAACTGATTTCTAACAATAATTGCAGGACCTATAGGAGAAGTATTTTGTGAGAGATACCCGGACGCTGCACCGTACGGGACAGGAACATAGTTGCTCACTACTTCCACGTTGGTACTAACACCAGGATTGCTACCATTTTCCCCGCCCGAAGCATAAAATAGACGCTTAAGTCTGAATGTGTCATCGGTTGCTTTTAAGACATCAAACAGGAAAACTGTTGGCCTGGGATATCTGGCCAATGCACGAATTGCCCCACTCGCGTCGTATCCCCAGCTATCATAAAACGGATTTGTTTTTCCTGTACTTGCCAGGTAACCCGGGTTGGCATTCACGTCCTGTCCTACTGCCAGAAAGCCCTCCGTTGTCGCTGCGGCTTTATTGATCTCTCCGACGATATATGCGTCCCGGCCTGCGACGCGACTTTGCCTGATCAGGATGCGCAGCTTTAAACTATTTGCAAACCTGACCCAGTTGGTAACGTTTCCTCCAAATATTTTATCTGAATTTGCACCGATCGGTTGGAACGCATTTGCTTTTAAATCGGCAACTGCTGTATCAAGGGTTTTGATAAGGTCTTCGTAGATCGCTTTCTGATCATCAAATTTAGGAGCAAGGCTTCCTAAACCTCTTAATGCATCTTTGTACGGAGCGTTGCCGTAAATATCAACTACCTGCTGAAAGATATACGCCTTTAGCACTTTGGCCGGACCTTTCATGAAAGGCTGCGATTTGGCGTCGGCGTTATCAATCACGAACTGAACATCCTGTAGAATGTCATACCAATCATCCCAGTAGTTGAAGTTGGTATTATTGAAATTCAATCCGAAAATGGTGGTGCTAATAATATATGTATTGGATTGAGTCATCTGGCCGCTCCAGTAAGAGCCCAGTTCATTAGGACCGAGTAATGAAACCAGTCGATTTGCAGCTGCTGTGAAAACGTTATTGGGAGACGTACTGGGAAGTTCGTTCGGATTTGTATTAATATCCAGCCACTTTTTATTACACCCTGAGAACAGTAGCCCCCCAGGAATGAAAACAAAAAGGAATAATATATTTCTATACTTCATTGTTCTTTTTTTAAGTGTTATTTAAAGGTCACGTTGAGATTTACCCCCAGCTGGCGTACCGGTGGCGTTTGGTTTGTGTTACTGATTCCTAAGCCGTTTCCATTAGTAAAGCTGAACTCGGGATCTACAAAATCATTCGCTGAATCCACAATGGTGATCAGGTTACGTCCGTACAGTCCAACAGTTGCGGTGGAAAGAAACTTGACTTTTGACATCAGCTTCGATGGAAAATTATAGGTAAGATTAATGTCTCTCAGCTTGATAAACCATGCTGGAACCGTGAAGTTTTCCCCGATCAGGCGATAGTAGTCGACCCATAAAGAATACTCCGCTTCACGCACATTTACGCTTGTATTCTCAACAAATTTCCCACTACCATCATCATAAGATGAGTTTGGAAAGACGTGCGGTGCCCTGTTTTCTGTCCAGCCACCTGAACCGGTAAAAGTCATTTGTCTTCCCAGATCGCTATATAGCACATTGCCTCCCCGGTATTCAAAATTGGTTGCAAGAGTAAGATCGCCGTAAGACAGCTTCGTACCCCATCCCATAATTTTATTTGGTAAGGCGCGGCCAAGATCTTTGAGTGGTCCCGTAGTCAGCGGATAACCGGTGGTTTTACTCACTATAACCCGGTTCGTTGCTGGGTCACGTACGTAGCTGATCGACTTAATTCTTGGAAAAGATGACTCATCGATTACATACGCACCGGCATAGGTATAACCGCTCAGTTGAAATTCGGATACACCTGGATAAAGGTCAACGACCTTGTTATCGTTATATGAATAACGGACACTTACATCCCATTTGAACTTTGGTCCGCGCACAATTTCCGCTCTTAGATCGGTCTCGTAACCCCAGTTCTTTGATTCTCCCACATTCAGGCGAAGATTTGTATACCCGGTTGTGTTAGGTACTCTTACCGTAATGACCTGGTCTGTGCTTTTCTGTGTGTAGTAAGTCAAATCGAGATTCAATCTGTTATCAAGCAACTGAAATTCTCCACCTACTTCGTAAGACTGAACGATTTCAGGTCTTAGGTTCACATCGGGCAACACGTTTCCAACCGTAATACCTACAGTACCTCCGTAAGGAAAACCGGCTGCATTGGGATAGACCAGATCCAAACCATAAATCGGAATGTTGTCGGCAACGTTTTTACTGTAGCCAGCGCGAAGTTTCGCGTAGTCGAGGAGCCTGCTCTTAATTCCAGGAATGATCTCTGTTAAATTGAATGAAGCGTCTGCTCCGTAATAGGGGTAGACATAACTGTCCCGGTCGCGACCTGGTTTATAGAATTTCGAGGTTCCGTCAACCCTGAATGTACCATGGACAAAGATCATGTCTCTCCATCCGCCCAGCACGTCCGCGTAATACCCATACTTTCTATATTCCGCAAAACCTTCACCTCCTCCGAGTTCACCTGTGCGATTGCCTACGTTATTAATACCCGGTTCAGCGATTGCGCCTGAGCTAACTGAAACCGATTTTAATTTACGATCATATAAACTGAATCCCAGAACTCCTTTGGTAGAAAATTCGCCAAAGTCTTTGTCAAGCTGCAATTGCAATTCGTTGTTCAGGATGTTTTCAACCGCATTCTCATCTAACACACTTCCAACCAGATCGGTCAATGCACGAGTGATACCTGAACCGTCCTTTTTGTCATATGGAGCCGGTACTTTTGCCTGTGTTTTTGCCCAAACGCTGTGCGTAAATTTATTCACCACGTTCTTCCTCGAACGGGTGTTATTCATTACACCCAACTTGTTGTAAACGCTCAACCAGTCAAACAATTTATACGTCAACTCAAGATTACCAAGGATGTTTGCGTCGCCGTACTTCTGCCTGTCATTATCAAGCCTGAAAAATGGATTCGTGAAATAATCATTATAGTACGCGTTGGGATGGCCAAATTTATTGTTGCGCCAATCTCTTAAATCCGATAAAGGAATATGAGCGGCCTGGTTAATCGTTTCGTTGTAAAAATCAAACGTTGTCCGGTTATATTGTGCCTGGACATATGCAAGGTTAAATCCGGCTTTCAGCCTGCCTGTTTCTGTTGTTGCAGAAAGCCTGACACCTGTGCGCCTACTTTCATCTTCGGGAACAATACCCTTGGAAAGGTTGTTTTCGACAGACATATAGAACGTGCTATTGTCTGTACCACCGCTTATAGCTAACTGATTATTTGTCGTGATCCCGGTGTTCCAAATTTT
>DAINQQ010000242.1:0-7851 GCA_036742645.1 Flavitalea sp. | reverse complement strand
TGAAGCCGAAAAGCCGTTGGCTTCCACATAGTTCTGATCACGCAGCTTCTCCACCGGTATGGCACTGCTGGCAGCCAGGTTCATCCTTAACCCCAGCGAACCACCTATCTGGCGGCTGATGTCCGCGCGAACAAGCGCTCCCATCAGTTCATCACTGAATTTCATGGTCCTTGCTCTGGCATCTACTGCGGCTGCCTGTACGAAATACCATTCGTGAAGTGACTTTAATTTGCTGTGCGACCAACCGATATAAGTTTGCAGAATTTCGCCGCTGCGCGGATCGTAGACCCTGGTAGCATATGAAAAGCTCAAACCGGCAGGAAAATAACGAATCACTTTGCAACGCGCATCTTCCAGGCTCATTGTGCTGTCCGTTTCAGGCCACTCTTTCCCAATGATGGCATTTTTAAAACCGGCGGCTTTGAACGCTTCGTTCCAGTCGTTGATACCGGCAATGATATACGGACGCCATTGTTTCGGAGTAGCAGGATCAACGTAATACACGATCGGTTCTTTAGGCTCTACCAGCTCTCCGCGCTTGTAACGCTCCATGTCTTCCGGCTTGGGTTCGAGACGCTGACGCACGATGAAATCCTTTTGCTCCACTTCCTGCTGGTCGTCGGCGAATACCTTATAGTTTTCGGTATAATAACCTACACGGGGATCGGAATGCCTGGCTGTCATTTGCTGCTCAGGCAACAACATGACGGAATTGCTCAACTCCATAGTGACATTGACGGAGGACGCACCAGCACCCGGTCCTGCGGCCGCGTCGGCACCACCACCCTCGGCTCCCTGTGGCTTGGAGACACCGCCTATACCAAATGTTTTCACGGTTTTGATCTCAATGTTTCCCTTAAATGCATTCACTGACAAAATGAATGAGCGGTCGGCAGTCACACTTGTTAAAAGCATATTCTTTTTGGCTTCGGCATTAAACCCAGTGATGTTGTTATCTTTTAGGATGAAATCAGTTACCTCTATCAGCGAGCTTTTATTGCCTTTGCCGTGGCTTTTTATGTCCATCACCATGATAATGGGGTCGATGGTAGCATTACGAACAGCCCTGGCAATAACCTGGTTGGAGTCGGCTACAGCTACTTTGGTGGATGCCCGCAAATACAATTTATCATTCCCTGCTTTCTCGAAAGAAACGATGATGCCGTTTACCAGTTCACCAGCATAAAGCGGGCTGTTCGTTGGTACTTTCGACAAGCGAGTGGTAAAAAGAAACTCCCTTCCCAATAGGGAGTCGGGGATCTCAAAATAATATTTCTCATCTACCTTATGTGTGGCAAACAAGCCGTTTGAAGTGATCGCTTTAGCCGTGATCACATCAGAAAAAGGCCTGATTTTGGAGGGTTCCGTTTTTTTCGTTGCAGTTGTGTCCTGGGCAAAACCTGATTGGGCAGAAACAACCAAAACCAGGGAGACCAGAAAGGCAATTTTAAAGCGCATAGACATAATTTTTGGAGCTGAGGCGTTTCATTCAGCGCATTAAAACTACCCCTGGTATCAAAGGTTTTTTTACAAATAGTACCAACTACTAAAAACTTTTGACGAATATTCTCCCGGTGCTGACCAGTTTTTCGTATTCACTCAACACAGAGCCCCTGCATAAAAAACGCCTGCTTTTGCAAGCAGGCGCGTGGGTGATCTATAGATTAACGGATAGTATGTTACAAACCGAGACCTTTTTTGAAAGCGATGTCAACGATCTTGTCAAAGCCTGTGTACACATTAGCAGGCGTCGCATTTATGTCACCTGTTGCGGAAATGTTCAGGAAGTAAACTTTATGACCACCGCCGCTGGCTGATTCGTCCGTGGCCACAACCATTACCCTGCTTTCCGTTGCCGGGGCTGCTGTATATCCCGATTTGAACACTTTCATTTGCCTGATGATTGTTCCAGCCGGGAAGGTGTAGCCTACCTGGGCTGTTGAGCCTGCGAGGTTTGCGACGGTACCTGTGTAGATTCTGTTACTATTAACATAGTAGAATTTGCCCGGAAGGGTTAGGAATGTCGGGCAGGCGAATATCGACGCGCTGTTGATACCTGGCAAATTTGCAGGCGATAAGAAATAACGCCCTGAATTAAAATTATTAGTGTAGGCTAAAGCCGCGGCGAACTGGTAAAGCCAGGTAGAATCACCTGTATTGTTTCTAAAAAAGCAACTATACGTTGTGGCACTGGAGTAAGGCTGTGCATTCTCCGCATGAACCAGGTTTCTTCCAATATTATTCAAGTCAAAACCCGAGCCTGTAGTTGGATGCAAGGCTGAAGCTGGTCCTGAATAAGGAACAAAATGACTATTGGCAACATCCGGACGATTGGTTGGCGTCAATACATTCGTTTCTACGTTGTACAACAAAAAGCATTTGTTGGTCATATCGTATAAAGTAAAATACTGTTCGCTTCCTGAATTGTTGATAACGAAAGGACTCAGTGTCCATGTGCCTAATAACGGCGCGCCAAATTTTAGCGGTGGTGATTGCAAGGTTAGAGCGTTCACCCTGCGGTAATACATTTGATTGTTGTTGATCTGGTATTCATACTGTCCCCCGTTAACCTGTCCATTTAACTGGAGGTTGACTGATGACGGCGAAATTAGGAACCAGCTGCTGTGCAAACTGGAATCTGCAAAATCAGTTGATCTTACCTGTAATCCCCCGTTAGGGTAAAAGAAAGATACTTTCTGTGCGCGGAGCGACGCTGAGTAGTTTATCACATTTACTTTACTTGTGCCAATGGGAAGTTTATTGCCGTTATTAGCAAGCGAATAGACATTCGGATACACATTTCCTCTCACGGCACCGTCTCTTGAGGTGATGATGGAAATATCAGAGCCATTTTTAGAAACCTGTTCCTCCAATACAATCCATCCTTCCCCACCCCAGGGAGACGTATCAACATTTAATGAGTAAGTTTTATAATAAGACAGCCCGGTGGTTTTATCGGTTACTCGCACCACAAGGTTATAAAGATTTGGGGCTAAAGTAATTTTTGTCCGTAATTGTTGTGTGTTGCTAACCACATGTTGTATGGGGTTACCAACCGAAGCCACTGTCTGCGTGATCGACCATTCGAAAGCAAGATCGTTTACAGGCTTCGTTTGCGTAACAAGGATGTTTATTTTCAAACTATCGTTTTGTTTTACGACGACGGAATCATTGTTTACTACAATCGAGCCGTCAACGTTAGCCATGTCAGTGGTAACAGTAATAACGTTGGGAGTAGTGTAATCATAATTGCCATGGTCTTTGCTGCAGCCAAACAGAAAAACAAACGTTAATATTGAGATCGCAAATGGAAAAATATTTTTCATGTTCATGTTGATTCGAAACTTTAGAATTAGTAATTAGCAGGGCCCACCTGGATAACAGCGTTATTTGCGTCAGGATCTCTGAGAGTTGGTCCGATACCGACGGGGTTTGAATAATTGCCTGGGTAGTTAGTACGGATGTAATTTTTCACGAGTTGTAAATACTGAATATATATCGCTGGCGCTGCAAACCTGTTGTATGGAAACTCACTCACGGTACTGTCACTCGCCGGGTCATACAACGCATTCAGGATGACTCTGTACTTTGTTTTAGTCCACGTACCGAAATTGGCTGAATAACCGCCCCATTGACTGCCGCCAAATTCTCCCCATGTGGGTGGCTTTTGCAGGTAACCAGTTTTTACTTTAACGGAAGTCTTGGCTGAAATGCCCGAAACAAATTCTTCCGTTGCTTTTAATTGAAGAATGAAAGTAGCAACAACGCTATCCATATCAGCTGTGCGGTTAACAACAACCTTTGCTGTGGTTGAAATCTTACCCGCCGGCAATGTGTAAGGCGGCAGCAGTTTGTAGTGAATACCCTCGACACCGTTAACATCAGACCCTGTTGATTTTTCAATACTGATGGTTCTGTCTGTGGTGGAAGCTTTGCCGAGAACGGTAACCGGAATGGCGAGAGTATCGGATAACCGGTTAGGATATTTGGCAAACGTATAGTACATGCTATCGGAAGGCGTGCTGAAATAGATGCCATCAGGCTGGTCAAAAAGAGTGGGTACATCTTTTTTGCATCCGAAGAATACAAGCGTTGCAAATAAGACGAAATATGCAATTCCTTTTTTCATACAAAATTATTTTTACACCTCGTGTTTTAATTGTTATACTCTTTTTCTTTATCAGGTAGAGGAAACACATACACATCAGCGGGTATAGTAGCCGTCGTTGACGTTACCTGTGCCAGGTTCTTGTTCAGTCTTTTGTAGTAAAAGAATGTTTGTCCTTCCTGGATGAATTCTTTTTGGTATTCTCTCATGATCTCTGTTGATAAGCTATCGGTATTCCTAATCCCTGCAGCATTTAATAAACTCAAACCACGGGCTTGTCTAACATTATTTAGAAGCGACGCACCGCCACCGATGTCGGTTTTCGAACTAGCAGATTCTGCAGCGATATAATACATTTCGGAAACACGCAATACAGGTATAATGCCCTGCAATTCATAAGGCAGGTTATTGTCCTGGAAAAATTTGGACGGAACATTCGCAGCTGCCTGGTTATTATCAAACCAGGATTGGTAACGATAGTCACTGGTATTACCGCTCCCTGTTGTATAAACGGCGTTTTTGCCGGCTGGTAACAAACGCAAAGGAGTCCCGCTCGATTTATCAAAGAGGTCGCTATTATAATTTTTGAGATTTGAAGAGTAAACAGAAAACAAATGTTCCTGCGAGAATGTTCTGTCTCTTACGGTGTTTGTAGCGGCTGCAACATTAGAGGTGATCAAACGAAATTTATTGCTGCCAATGACTGCTCTCGCATATCTGGCAGCGTTATCATGGTCTCCATTGTACAGGTAAACGCGGGCCAGCAGTGCCTGGACAGCCCAATAGTTTAAATGGTTCTGTGTATATGCCTTGAATGGGTCTTCTGAGGCCCGCAGGACCACTGTTGTATCCGTGGTAGCTAGAATTTCCTTTGCCATTGAAAGGTCGGCGATGCAGGAATCAAGCGCTGCCCTGACGGTTGAAAACGGCGTTGGTCTTATCGTAAATTCCCTTACATAGGGTATAGCTTTTTTGTCGGATCCCGTTACCGGTGGCTCACCAAACATTCTCAATAAATCAAAATGAAACAAGGCTCTTAAAGCAATGGCTTCACCTTTCACCCGGCTAAAGTTGTCACCTGTAAATAGTCCCTTCTTACTGTCAATTTCACGCAATAGATTATTCACATTGGCAATGTTATTATACATGCCACCCCAGATACCGGTGATCTCCTGTTTTATTTGTCCGTCAGCGTAGTTGTAGTAAACGGCGTTGTTATAGAAAGCGCCACCGATACCTACGTTTGGTGACGTCGCATTGTCATAGTTATATCCCAACGTAGACAGCAGACCCATCGTGAGATTCGTAGTATACAAACCGTAGTTGGCACCAGCGGCTGGTTTATCCATCCCGAGATAAACGCCAGTCAGCGCATCTTTGAAGCCCTGCTCGTCTTTAAAAAGGTCAGACTGCGCGATCTTATCTTTTGGCGGTACATCGAGGAATTTTTTACAACCCGGCGCGAATATCGCGATAACAGCGGCTACAGCTAAAATGGTCGGCTGTTGAAACAGTTTCCAGCGGCTGGTAAAATATTTTTTATGATAATTTTTATAATTCATAAACGCTTTTTAAAAAGTGGTTGCCAGTCCGAAACTGAAACTCCTGGCAAAAGGATAAGATGTTCCTCTTTCGGTTTGTATAGTTGCAAAACGGAATACATTATTCTGTGTAATAAATAATCTTGGAGTGGATAATTTTAGTGTTCTCACCCAGGCAAGATTGCTCGGGAACGTATAACCGACAGTGATACTTGATGCTTCGAGGAAATTGTTATCCTGCACAAACCTTGATGTTACATTGGTTAGTTGAAATCCGGAAGTGCCATCTGCTACTAACGATTTATAAGAAACAATATCGCCGGGTTGTTTCCATCTTTCTTTCAACACTCTTTCATCCGCATTGGTATGAAGGAGGTTGATATTTTCAATCTTATCAACAAGCGTCTGGTTATACATCTGGCCACCATACTGGTAAGCTAAAGCGATGTTGAATGTAAAGCCCTTGTAATTAAAGTTGGAGCCGATCATTCCTTTCACCTTGGCATTTGCATCACCCACAGGCATTTTATCATTTGGATCCCAGGTAAATGTTTTTGTTCCGTCGAGTTTTACAAACACTTCTTTACCAGTGGCGGGATCTATTCCTAATGATTGGACTGCCCAAATCCTTGACATGGACTCGCCTACTTCAAATCGTGGCCAGGGATTGGTTTGCTTGAGATCTTTACTGTTGTTGGCTTTGTTTAAAGCCTCGATGGCGGGTGAAAGTTTCGTGATCACATTGTCAACATGACCAGCATTCAGTGTTACCGTCCAGAAAATATTTTTCTTTTTGTTGCTGATAATGGCAGAAGAGAGTGAAATTTCGTAACCCGTGTTTCTTGTGGCACCCAGGTTGTTCAGGTAATTTACAAAGCCAGTAGAAGGCGCTACATCTAAGGGTAAAATGAGATTATCGGTGTTCTCTATGTAGGCATCAAATCCGACATTTAATCTCCCATTGAATAAACCTGCCGTGATTCCCACATTGTTCTTTATTGTTTGCTGCCACTTCAGGTCAGGGTTAGCGTAGCCTTGCAACAACGCGCCGAGTTGCAGCCGGTAGTTGTTCGCGACATTATATTGAAAAGCCGGTTGAGCGATGTGTGCACCAAAATTTTGGTTACCTGTGACACCCGTGGTACCCCTGATTCTCAGTTTCTGAATAACAGAATTTTTGACGAAGAACTTTTCCTTGTCGATATTCCACGCACCACCGGCTGCCCAGAAGGGTGCGAGGCGGTTATTCGAACCGAATTGCGAAGAACCACTTGCATTCGCTGTGATCTCCGCCGTATACCTGTCTGCATAGTTATAGCTGACGCTGGCATATGTTGATACGCTTCTTGTGATGTTTTCAAACGATGAGGGTTTGGTACTAGTACCATAGCCGTTCGCCATTCCCAATTCGTCGAGATAGTCATTAGGAATTCCTGATACTCTTACCGTCGTCGAATTGCTTTTTGTTTGTTGTGCACTAAAGCCTACTGACGCATAGACAGTATGTTTACCGATTCTTTTGTTATAGTCCAGACCTATCCGGCCGTCGATCACGCTATTTCGTCCACGCATTTGCGTGTATGAACCCAGGTCGGAAAATCCACTGACCGATGCGTTCAGAAAAACGGTATGATCGGCGGGATAAAATTGCTCTGCAGCGGGAAGATTGTTGGCGAAACTGATCGCAGCCCGCATTCTCAGATTCTTGTTAATTGTCCAGTCGAAGTTGGTGTTATTCGTAAAAGACGTATAGTTCGAATAGTCTTTCACTGCAAGCAAGGCATTGTAGGCAGCGTTGGTAAAAGTGCCACCTGGTGCACCTACC
The DNA here is from genome assembly GCA_036742645.1 of Flavitalea sp. GTDB lineage: Bacteria > Bacteroidota > Bacteroidia > Chitinophagales > Chitinophagaceae > Flavitalea. The sequence goes on along the minus strand of DAINQQ010000242.1, from coordinate 377 downwards.
GGAATACCGAGGGTTGTATTGTTGGGCTCAAATACTTTTACAACATTCCCGGCAGAATCATACGGCTTGAAGAAAGGAAACTGGCTTGCATATTCGCTGTAACTCCCCCAGGGTGAGTTGTTGGCCCGGCCGTGAGTAAGACTGGTTGCATTCGAAAAACGAATACTCCCTGATATATACGTGAGGTTATAGTTCAATCCATAATTGTCGCGGCCCGAGCCTTTGATCACACCAACACCATTGTTATAATTCACTCCGAGCGAGTAACGAACCGATCTTGCACCGCCACTTATGTTAAGGCTGTGATTTGTGCCTACACCCGTACGTACCGGTTGCGCAAGCCAGTCCGTATTTACGCCACTTTGTGCCTGGTACAA
>DAINQQ010000241.1:0-8142 GCA_036742645.1 Flavitalea sp. | reverse complement strand
TGATGTGATGGTTGATCATCCTCTCGGCTGTATTATTAATACTATTTGATAGTGTCCCGTGTGGAAACCCAGTAACCCAAAGCAAAAAAAATCTTTTTCATTACAAAAATTTGATTCAATGCTGTTTTAAGAGATTATAGTAATGCTCGTCGTGTTTTGTTATGTCTTGTTCGGGTTGGATAATATAGGAACACTTCTTCGTAGAATGTGCAGTGACATTTGTCGCAATTCTCCTCAGATATGTCGCAATCCCACACCGTCGGCATCATTCACCGAAAGTAATTTTGAGTCCGTAAAAAAAGCTGAAACAAAAATTGATGAGGATGAATGAAGAAGAATCGAAGGCTGCAGAATTAATGGCAATGGCGGGAAAAAAAGAATGGATAGGTCTTGCCGTGATTGCTTTGCCCTGCATTCTTTACTCAATGGACTTAACAGTATTGAATCTTGCATTACCCGATATTAGTGCAGATCTCAACCCCAGCAGTTCTGAATTACTTTGGATTGTAGACATCTACGGATTTATGGTAGCGGGATTCCTGATCACAATGGGCACCCTGGGTGACAGAATAGGACGGCGAAAGCTTTTATTAATAGGGGCCTGTGCTTTTGGCATCGCTTCTGTACTTGCAGCGTATTCAAAAACTGCCGAGACACTTATTATTGCAAGAGCAGTACTCGGAGTTGCCGGTGCTACTTTAGCGCCTTCCACTTTGTCACTTATCCGCAACATGTTTCATAACCCGAAACAACGAACCATTGCTATTGGCGTTTGGATTACAAGTTATTCCGCGGGCGGAGCAATTGGACCGCTCATTGGCGGCACATTGCTGGAACATTTCGGGTGGGGCTCGGTGTTTCTGATCTCAGTCCCGGTTATGATACTTCTGCTGATACTTGGTCCTTTGCTATTACCGGAATATAAGGATCCTTCTACCGGTCGTTTAGATCTTTTCAGTGTTGCATTATCGCTGGTGGCAGTGCTGTCTGTGATTTTCGGATTAAAAAAGATTGCTGAACACGGGCCGGACTTATTGCCTGTATTGAGTATCATTGCAGGTTCAGTAGTGGGAATATTTTTTTTAAAACGGCAGAAAAAACTTTCTAGCTCCCTGATTGATCTGAAACTTTTCCATGCACCTGCATTTAGCGCTTCGTTAATAATTTATACACTTGTTACCTTTGTTGCATTTGGATCCTTTGTTTTCACATTTCAATACCTGCAGCTGGTTGTCGGTCTCACTCCTATAAAAGCAGGTCTTTGGTCTTTGCCTCTTTTCTTCGGATTTATCATTGGTTCAATGATATCACCCAAGTTGGTACAGCGACTGCATCCGTCTTACCTGATACCGGCGGGATTATTTCTAGCTGTTATTGGTTTTATACTGCTTACCCAGGTTCACGGAGATTCAGGGCTCACTTTTCTCGTGATCGGTTCTTTTAGCTACTGCCTGGGCCTTGCGCCTGCATTCACTCTCACAACGGATATTATTGTTGGCGCCGCTCCTCCTGAGAAAGCCGGAGCAGCAGCCGCATTGTCTGAAACAGGATCAGAATTTGGTGGGGCGCTTGGCATCGCTATCCTCGGAAGTATCGGTAGTGCTATTTATCGCAACCATTTGAAGAGTGTAATGCCCGAAGGCGTGTCACCTGACATGGCGGAAGCTGCCAGGGAAACATTGAGTAGTGCAATAGTACAAGCCGATCGGTTGTCAGCGCCGTTAAATAACTTATTAATCGCCGGCGCGAGAAACGGATTTATTTCGGGAATGCAGGCGGTTGCAATCATCAGTGCTGCGGTTGTGTTTTGCCTGGCGTTCTTTTCATCAAAATGGCTTAGCATAAACAACCAAAGATCCAATCGGAAAAAATTAACGCCGGGAGAATAATGTTTTTTCTAAAACACCTAAACGCGATGGTATAAACCGGTTTGTTAATGGAAACTGGTAATAAAATGTACAGCCCTTCACAATCTCCGGATTGTTGACTGGCCAAAATCCATCGAATGGATACCGCACATTAAATATGTAAAAATACAATTGGGAGAAAACGAACCGAGATAGAATATCGAGTCGAGATAAATTAAAGTGAATAAAACGAAAACTTAAGACTTCCCTTCCTGATTTTCAAAAATTCCCTCGTCACTCCGGAGCTCTCTTTTGTATATAAATAGTCGGGTAGCTTTAATCCCGCAGGACCCTTTAGCGATGCGATCCCATTAACTGATAGCTGAAACGCGCCATCGTTTAAAACCCGTTTGTATTCTACCGATAAAATAAAATCGGTGTTGTTTGTAAGATATTTTGACAGAATGTAATATTCCCTCGATTCCTCTATTGCGACAAGTTTAACCTCTGAACGGTTGGGTGAAGCCTTAAACAGTTGGAAAGCAATTTCCGCTGTACCGGGCGGGTAGTTGATGTAAAACCGAAGTCCTTCTTTCTCCAGCATTTCATTCGGGAGAAGTGCCTCCTGTTCTTCCTTGCCCCGTTGATTTTCTTCGAGTATTGTTGCCGGTCCGTAGTTTGCTTTTTTGCAGGAAACCAGGATGGAGGAAAATAACACCGAAATGATTATTTGTACAAGATGTTTCATATAACAGGCTATTTTGAATGACCTACAATGGTAACTGAGTGTAAACGGAATTAAGCAACCGGAAGTTGTCTGTGGTGAATGCGAATTTTACTCCCGTTCCTCAACCCATCGACACTGGAAAGCAGGAGGGTACATTCCGCGGCCCTTTTTCATTCAGATATCGATCATTCTCCATGTATGTTGGCATAGTGGCCGAAAGAGTATATAAGTTAGTCTTTTTTTGAATGTAGATATCTAACTTTTTGAGGCATCCAGTGTCAGTAATGAGGACACTGAAAATTGCGCCAGACGCGACGCTCCAATTATCGAACCAACTAAAAGAAAAAATTAAGAAGATATACGAATTACGGTTGTTTATACCGGTTGAGGAGCTAAATGGAAGATATGCCCAAAGTTGTTCAATTGAAGGCTGGTTAATCTATTCACCTCCCCTACCATAATCAAACCCTTTTACCAATAAATGAAATAGTAATGGCAACACCTTCCACTGGCACATGGACAGTATATGAAAGCCTGGGAATTGAACTGTCCTATTTGCTGAAAAAGGGCTAATAGAGAAGAATTGTCTAATCACCGTCCCCTGCATTGAAATGCTTGTCAGTGGTTAAATAATCTACAGCTTCCCTTTTCTCCTGGGGGGTTACAACTTTTTTCAATCAAATTGTTCAGGGCTCGGTTTTCGATACTCATTTCAGCGAACATCTTTTTAAGCTCTGTATTCTCTTTTTCAAGGTTTCGCGTTCCGGTTATAAAAGGTTGCATCACTGATTCTTAATTCACGACAAATTTCTTTTACAGCGATGCCAGCTTCCTGCTTCTGGATGGCAGCACAATCTGGCTCTCATTGATTTCTTCTTTGCATAATGTGTAAGATTTAAGTTAACCAACCCGAGGTCAACTCTAAATTCACTGGCGAACTTCGGGGAAGCTTACAAGGGACCCGATTATATATATTGCATGAATCGGTCTTTATAAGGGCTCAATAACTTGATGCTGGTTTGTTCCGTTTTCCATTGAAAACTAAATTATTTTTGGAACCTACGAGGAGCGTCGATGAAGTCGTTGTACGAAATACTATTTGACACTTTGTTAACTTCAAAAACGGGGAACTCAGATGACTAAAACCGAAATTTCCGGCATTGCGCCATTCTTCATCGTAAAAAATGTCCCCGTGGCTCTATCGTTTTATCGCGACCGTCTCGGGTTCGACATCACATTTCAAGGGCCTAGTGACGACGACATCTTCTTCGGCATTGTCCAACGAGGTGCGGCAATGATCATTTTGAAGGACATTGGCGTCGATCCCGTGCCGAACTACATGCGAGATATCAAAAAAGGCATTGCCCGCTGGGACGCTTACCTTTATGTTCCAGATCCTGATGCACTCGCTGTAGAATTCTCTTCGCGTAATGTTGAGTTTTTTCAACCACTCAAAAACAACGATGATGGTTTGCGAGGATTTGAGCTGAAGGATGCTGACGGATATATGTTGTTCTTCGGACGTCCTCAAGACGCATGATCTAACCAACTTATTTTTTGGCTTATTTGACTGCTTGTTATTTTGGCTTTTTGCGAAAACCACATTGATAGTGACCCGGGCTGGAAGCAAGACTGGAATAAAGAAACCAGCTTGTAGTTATCTATCTTCAAGTACTTCTTTCGGAGGATCTTTTGGTTCCTTTTGTCCCTGGTGACAGGTAAAGCAGCTCACGCCACCTTCTTTCATTTCCTTAAAATACTTTTTGTTAATACGGTTTGTCATGCGCATCATATCCCGTGCAACATGTTTGTGCTTATTTTCATCACTTGCAAAATCCGTCTTCGTAGAATCCGTTTTACTTGCGGCGTGACAGAAATTACATTTTACTCCCAAAGCAGTCTTAAATTCTTTCATGACTATTTCCATTTCGTCATGACTGATGTTTTTGTCCAGAACCTTTAGATTCTTAAATTTCGGTTCATCGTTAAAACTTAGCGAACAGAATGCGATAACAAGAATGGCTGCAGATATAACGAGCATTTTCTGGCGCATATTCGAGTAGTTTATCTTTTAAATTTACGTAAAATCTTTCTCTGGCAAAATAACAAACTCATGCAGCATTCCGATCTGTGTAATGGATACCAACGTTGAAGGACAGAAAAATAAAGTTTATATCTGTCACGCTTCATTTAAGACTACTACGGATAGCCTGAACAGGAGACTCGGGAAGGACAGAGGGTCTCGCCTGGTTATCCGTTCAATCGTTTTCGAGGTTATATTCTCTTGTGATAAATGCTCTGATTCTGCTGGCTTTTTCTTTCAAGCCTTGAATCCTTCCCACAAGAGAATTGTTCAAAGCTTTGATCCTGTTTACTTCAATCAGGCAGCTGTTGATAATATCGGGGTCGGCTGTTCGCAGATAAATGCTTTCATCAGGGTTTATGACTCTACTGCTGCTATCAACGATTTTTGAAAAGTCGGCAGCATTCATCAGGGAAACAGATTTTTCACGAAGAGAGGTTTTGTTAACCAGTCCATCCTGGGTTAAAAACTGTACAATTTCTATGGTCCTGTAATAGCTTACCATACTATCTGAAACGCTTTTATTTTTAATTAACCGCATGCCTCCCGCATTTCGCAATTGTACCATGGTTCTGTCGTTCGGATAAACAAGGCCGGCAGAACTGCGGGTAATACTTCTTAAGTACATGTAAATACGATTGGCTGGCTGTGCAGTGCTGATACCTGGCATTAATTTTTGCAGGGAATCGGCTTCCTTCATCTGCTCTCTTAAAAATTTATGTTTATCTGCAAATCATTTTCGTCGGACGCAAGATCCTCACAAAAGGATTTTATGTATTCTTTCTCCCGCCGATTTTCTATAGAGTGTTCCCTTGCATTTTCTGCTAAAAAACCTAAAAATACAGCGAAGAAGATCATAAAAAATTCAAGAAGGTATTCACTCCATTTCTTTTTATGCATTATATTATGCGGGTGCTTGTGTACTTCCATGGAATCAGTTTCCGGCTTTAAATTTTGAATTTCGGGTTGAGGTGCCGAAATTTTTTCTTCACTTACTGCAGGAGCAATGGTTGGTTTTTCCGGATCCGTTTCTTCTGAAGTTTCTTTTAGTTCTGCAAGAGGTAGTTCCTGCGGTTGTGGTTGTTGGTTTGTATTTTGGTTTTCTTCCAATTTTAATTGGCTTTTTGGTATTAAGTTAGGAAAAAGTTTAGTCAAAATGGGTTATTGTAAATTGGAACAGGAGGAGACAACCTTGATTTAGACATTCAGGATGTTATTTATAGACGCCCATTATCTCAAGCATAATCGGAAGTAGTGGAATCCGTCTGAGCTATCGTTTTTTCCTTTCGGACGGATCAGTAGTTGTATCAGCTTCTGTGCCGCTGACGTTTTTCAAATTAGCTTTTAAATATGACTTGTACGGTCATATCGTTATTGAGCACCTGTTGCCCGGCTGACGAATAACCTTGCACCACAGCATAAATGCGAAAACGTTGTGCGTCATGCATGCCGGGGACGGTTCAATATAGTTAGTTACCTTGGAAATAATATTTTCAAAAACAATGGGAATTAGCAAGTTCATACTGGCAAGAATCCAATTCTTTTTGTTAGTGTTAGTCTTTGTTCTTTTCACTGAGCGATACAATCTAATTGTAGGTCCTTTAATCTTCTTGTCTTTGTTTTCTATGGGATTTTGATATTGAGCCAGCACGTTTACTTTTGAAGAATCGAGAAAGGAGAAGTAAATAATTGAAGAATTTAGAAAATTCCAAGAAAAAGTCGCATCACATGGGAATAGTTGCAACACGCCTTATTTTAAGGCCGATATGCTTGTTGCCCGTTTTATTCAGCCGATAATAACTGCGCCTACCATTGCTTTTGGCAATATGGGCTTTTGAAGAAGTTTTCATCTATCCAGGCTCCAGCCGTGTCTCAGGGCTTCACCATGTCTTTCAATTCCTATTCTGTTCGCAAATTTTTTGTAGGGTTAGTCAGTGCTGCTTTTATTGCATGAAGACTAATAGTGGCAAACGCTATGAGGATAGCAAATACCCCGGCAACCGCAAACATCCACCAACCAATATGTATGCGGTAAGCAAAATCTTCCAGCCACTTATTCATAAAATACCAGCCGATAGGTGCTGCAATGAACAGGGCAATTACCACCAGCTTTATGAAATCTTTGGAGAGTAAGCCAACAATACCGCCTACAGATGCGCCCAGTACCTTGCGAATGCCGATCTCCTTTGTTCTTTGCTCTGCGCTAAATGCTGCCAGCCCAAATAAGCCAAGACAGGAAATAAGAATAGCAATGGTAGTAAAGAAGCCCACCATGGCTGCACGCCGGTCTTCTGTTGCATAATTTTTCTGAAAATCCTCGTCGAGAAAACTGTATTCAAAGGGCTCGGCCGGATTTAAACTATTCCATATATTCCCAATGCTATTCAACAGTGTGGAAACATTCCCCGCTTTTGCATGAACAAGCAGGTAACTATAGAATGGCTGGTTGTTTAAAGAAAAAGCATAAGGCGCAATCGGAACATGCAAGTCCTGAAAGTGAAAATCTTTTACTACACCCACTACATGGTATTCAAAACTCTGTCCTCTCCAGTCAAAATATAATTTTTTATCAAGAGCCTCATTTGGCGAAGCAAAACCCAGTTCTTTTACAGTGGCCAGGTTAATGATCAATCTTCCACTTGTATCAGCAGGGAACTGCGATGAAAAAAGTCGGCCTGCCAAGGGCTGTATTCCCAGGGTTTGCAAAAAACTTTCATCAACGAAATTGGTACGCACCAGCTTCCCTTCGTTGGCAGTTGTGCCTTCACGGCGAAGGCTGATGTCGCTGGGGTTCATTATTCCGGGGTAGTAAATACTTGCTCCAACATTTTGTACCAGTGGACTTTTTTGGATCTCGTTTTTCAGAGCTGTATATATATTCTTTGCATTACTGCTCCGCATAGGTATAACGATCTGTTGGTCTTTTTGAAAACCTAGGTCCTTAATGCGCATGTACTGCATTTGTTTGTTGATAACAATAGAGACAATGATAAGCACCACGGAAATAATGAATTGAAATACCACCAGTCCTTTTCTTAAGGCAACTGCAGATAAAGAATTCGTAAACCTACCCTTCAATACTTTGACAGGAATAAATGAAGACAGGTAAAAGGCAGGATAACTGCCGGCCAATAGGCCAGTTACGATAGCAATGCCTATAAAACCGAGCATTAATGGCCATTGAGCCGAAAAGTTCAGTGCTAATTCCGTCCCTGAGATGTATGAGAAAAGAGGCAATGCCAGTGATGCGATACCGAATGCAAGAAGCAAGGCAATAAAACTCAGTAATAGGGACTCGCCAATAAATTGCTTTATCAAAGAATGTTTTTCTGCGCCAAGAACCTTCCTGATGCCTACTTCGGACGAACGCTTTGACGAACGTGCAGTAGACAAATTCATAAAATTGATACAGGCAAGCAGGAGCGTGAACAAAGCGATGGAAGCTAAAATATATAATGAAGCAATACTGCCTACTGCAGAAATAT
>DAINQQ010000240.1:0-8289 GCA_036742645.1 Flavitalea sp. | reverse complement strand
AAATCATTTCAAGCCTGCTTACACTGACAACAAGGAAATCGTGGCAGCGGTGATAACCAGTAGAGATATTACTGAAAAAAAGATCGCCGAAGAAAAGCTTATTCACAATGAAAAACATTTCAGGGCGCTTATCGAAAATAGCGCGGAGGGTTTGACAATTTTGTCATCAGATGGAATAGTACTTGAGATGAGTCCTTCCGGCGAAAAGATCCTGGATTATCTCACTTCGGATCTCGGCAATATCCACCGCGAAGATATTATTCATCCAGAGGATATTTATACTGTGAAACTTCTTTTCAAAGAGGTCGTAAACACGCCTGCGTCATTAAAAAAAATTGAATACCGAATTAGGACTGCGCAGGGCGAGCTGATATGGATAGCCGGCACCTATCATAACCTTCTGGAAGAACCGGGAATCCATGGCATCGTTTTTAACTTTCGTGACATAACCGAACAAAAAGAAGCTGATCAGGCATTGCAGGTGTCCGAGGAGCAATACCGGTTCCTGTTTCATTTGAATCCTCAGCCTATGTGGATTTATGATGCGGAGACCCTGCAGTTTCTTGAAGTAAACGAAGCAGCAATTCAACATTACGGATATTCTGCGGATGAATTTCACCAAATGACCATCACGGATATTCAGCTACCCGAAGATGCAACAGCAACATTACATAAAGATGCCCAATCTGAAAACGAGAAAGATCGATTGATCTCTGATACTGTCAGTACTCACAGAACAAAGAATGGAGATATCATTTTCGTTGAAATAAAATCAAACGACCTGCAGTACAACGCGCGCCTCGCAAACCTCGTGCTTGCCAATGATGTTACGGAAAAAGTGAAGGCAGAGGAAGAACTTGCACGCGAAAGATATTTATTGCGAACCTTGATCGATCATCTCCCGGATTATATATATGTAAAGGACACACAGTTCAGGCATATCATTAATAACAAAGCGAACGTGGAACTGATGGGAGCAAGGGATGAAAAGGAAACGCTTGGTAAAACAGTGTTTGATTACTTCGAAGGGGATGTGGCCGAGAAATATATTCAGCACGACAGGGAGGTCATGGAAAAAGGACAGCCTATTCACAATCTCGAAGAAGCCATCGTGACACATGAAAATAAAAAAAGATGGCTGTTGACCACGAAAGTGCCTTTAAAGGATGAGAGTAGTAGGGTGTTTGGACTTGTTGGTGTAAGCCGCGATATTACTGCCCAAAAGGAAATTGCCGAATCATTGCGGATAAGTAATGAGCGTTTTAATGTCGTTTCAAAGGCAACCAATGACGCAATTTGGGATTGGGATCTTGTCACCGATGAAATATTGTGGAACAAAGCAGTGAAGCATTTGTTCGGATATAAAGATGCCGAGATTGGCAAGACAACTGATTGGTGGTACGAAAAAATGCATCCTGAGGACAGGCAAAGAGTGGTATCAAAAATTCATCATCATATCGACAAGTGTATTGTGAAATGGCAGGATGAATATCGTTTTGCAAAAGCAGATGGAACATATAAATTTGTTTTAGACAGGGGTTTCATCCTTTTGAACAATGAGCACAAGCCTTACCGGATGATAGGTGCTATGATGGATATTACCGAACGAAAAAAACTTGAAGCGGAATTAGCCGAACAAAAAATTGCTAAGCAAAGAGAAATTACAGAAGCCACCATCCAGGCACAGGAAAAAGAAAGGTCGGATCTCGGAAAGGAACTGCATGATAATATAAATCAGATCCTTTCCACGACCAAGCTGTATATTGATATGGCACTTACTGAAACCGATATCCGCGAAGAGCTTCTGCAAAAAACATACAGGAATATTTCAAGCGCCATTGAGGAAATACGAATGCTTTCAAAATCACTTGTGCCGCCATCGTTAGGTGATATAGGTTTGAAGGAGGCAGTATCCGAATTGATCGCAAGTCTTAATATTAGTCAGCGGATAAAGCTTACATTAAAAACGGCCGGAATAGAGATGGTCGATATGCCTGACAATATAAAACTGATGGCATATAGAATCGTACAGGAGCAGGTAAATAATATCATTAAACATTCCCGGGCTACAACAGCCGAAGTAAAATTGGCTGTATCCAAAAAAATGTTTAATATAACAGTGAAGGACAATGGTGTCGGTTTTGATGCAAAAAGAAAATCAAATGGCATTGGATTAAATAATATAACTAGCCGAGCTGAACTTCATAATGGCAAGGTTGATGTTGTCAGTTCACCTGGAAAGGGTTGTACATTAAAAGTTAGCTTACCATTCTAAAGCTTTTTTAAACTATGTCTAAGATTACAGTGATGATCGTTGATGACCACACACTCATTCGGGAAACATGGTCATTTTTATTAGGCAGAAATGAAAACTTTGACGTGATCGCAGAATTAGGAGATGGTCAGAAGGCGATTGATATTGCGCGTGACAAACGGCCTCAGATTGTGTTACTTGATATCAACATGGCACCGCTTAACGGTTTTGATGTTCTTAAAATGATTCGCAAGCTGTCTCCCGGTTCCAAAGTGATTGCAGTTTCCATGCATTCGCAACCGGCGTATGCTAAAAAAATGCTCCGCCTCGGAGCGAAAGGCTATGTGACAAAAAATTCACCAAAACAGGAAATGCTGGATGCCATTACTGAAGTAAATCGGGGCAATATTTATATCTGCCAGGAGGTGAAAAACATCCTCTCCGATCAGATGCTAGGTGAGGAAGATACGGCAGCCGGCCTCAATCAACTTTCGGAAAGAGAGATTGAGGTTATTAACCAGATCCGCGATGGGCTTTCTTCTAAGGAAATCGCCGATAAGCTTGGGATCTCTATAAAAACGGTTGAGGTACATCGGCACAATATTCTAAAGAAATTGAAAGTAAAAAATACTGCGTCACTTATCAATTATATCAATTCAAGCGGTCTGTAGGTGAATTACGTATAATAAGTTACTTATCAGCATTACATGATTTCTACTAAAGATTAAAAGCAGGGCCGATTTAAAGATTCCCGCGCTTTATTTTATCTAGTTTTATACAACTTGTAACCATTCCTGGCAATGGAGGTGAATTGCGGTTTCAATAGTCAGTGATCTATATGCTGATACTATGGACAAAGCAATCACTATTCTCATAGCGGATGACAATAAATATATTCGCGAGACAATTCGCTTTTTGCTTTCCAGGTTCAATAACCTACAATTGGTTGGCGAGGCTGAAAGTGGAGAAGAAGCGATCTCTCTCGCGGAACGGTTAGTGCCCGATATAATATTGATTGATATCAATATGTCACCAATCAACGGTTTTGAGGCCACTCGAAAAATTTTGAAGCAAAATCCTTCAACCAAGATCATCGGGTTGTCGGTTCATAAACAACCATCTTACGCAAAAAACATCTTGCAACTCGGCGCAAAAGGTTACGTAACAAAGAGTTCGCCCCACAAGGAAATCATCCTTGCTATTAAAGAAGTTTCGGAAGGAAAAGAATATATCTGCTCCGAATTAACCGATCTTTTTTAACTCAACTGTAATTTTCCCGTAAAAAGGAAATATTTCCCCTCTTTTTTTGGCAAAGATTTTGATGGTACAACGAGCCGACCGTTTAGCTCCTATGGGAAACCAACAGGCGCCTGTTAATTCTGATTCCTTTGATTAGCAACTTTTTAAAATTAAAGAGGGAGTTACTCCCTCTTTTTTATGAAAACAGTCTTGTTGATCCGACATGCAAAAAGTAGTTGGGGCGATTTAAATCTGCCAGACCTCGAGCGTCCTCTTAATGACCGGGGAAAAGCGGACGCTCCTAAAATGGCGAAGAGGATTTTCAATAAAGAAATCAATATAGACACATTTATTTCCAGTCCCGCTAAGCGAGCAAAAAAAACCGCCGAGATATTTGCAGAACGCTACGGCCTCAAAAAATCCGATGTTATTTTAGTTCCTGAACTGTACCACGCAAATGATCCTATTTACTTTGGTACTATTTCCAACGCGCCGGCGAAAAGCGACTCTATCGCCATTTTTTCTCACAATCCCGGTATTACAGAGTTTGCAAATAGACTTACTGAGACAAGGGTGGATAACATGCCCACCTGTTCAATATTCGCAGTAACAGCTGACATAAAAGACTGGGCTGAGTTCGAGCAGGCACCGAAAAAACTTTCCTTCTTTGATTTTCCGAAATCACTCGACACGGACTAATTATGCTTCTCATTTTTTAGAGACTCGACAAGCGCACTTACAGCTGTTTTGTATTTATCTCGTGAATCACTGACCACATTTATTGTTGATTTTATTGCAGACTCTAATTCAGTTTTCAGACAAAGACCTTCCTGTTTAGCAACTATAGCCAGATTTTTCTGCCTAAGATGTTTAGCAAGGTATTCCTGTTCTGCCTGGCCGGGGGTTGGAATGAGAATAGACTTTTTACCTAACGCGAGTAGGTCCATAACAGAGGTATATCCGGACCTGCAAATAACAACTCCTGCCTTACAGATCAGCTTGTTCAATTCATTTGACGACGCGTAATTGATCACGGTAGTTTTATTAAATGATCCTATGGGATTGCTGTCAATAATGCCTCGAACCATCACACCGGCTCCATAGAATGTTTTTAATTCCCTTAAAAGAATATTTTCCAGTATGGTCCGCTGCGGTTCGGGGCCCGACAGAATAATTAAGAGATCATTTTGGGTAGAATACTCGTGACATTTTTCTAATCTCGATAAACAGCCAATGTACTCAACTGCTGTGTTTGGTAATTGATCTGGATGGGATAATTTGCCTGCCGCGTTCATGGTGAGATCAGCCGAATCGGGCACCCAGCATGAAGAAAATTTGTTAATGAATGAATACAGTTTTTTCTGAATAGCAAAGTCAACCATTCTTCCTAAACCCGACCTGACGCCCAATTGATGGGTTATAAACACTGATGGGACTAGTTTGGAGTAAAGCCCGTATCTGTTGTCCGAAATGACAGCATCGACACGGTTCGTTTTCAGAAACTCCTTAAGCCAGATTTGTTCCCGTTTGATTGCCATCAATATTTTGGGCGTTTGACGGATAAATCTCAGAAGAGTCGCGAGGCGATTGTGGCCATAGGAAATATCATAACCGGTAAGATGAATAAACTGTATCGATGGAAACTCAACCGAAAGGACCTGCTTTTGCTTTGGATTACAAGCAACTAATACTTCACAATTTCGTTTCAATAATTCGTTGATAATAGGAATACACCGGATACTATGACCAAGACCCCAATCCAGGGGGGCAAGTAATACTACAGGTTTTCTTGTATTCATGTGAAAATTGGTGTTTTCCGCTTTGGGATATACTTTTTTTGTTTCAAAATAGTTTAACTTAGAAAAACCAAATCTATGAAGAAGGTTATCTATCAGTTTATTTTTTTATCGGTTGTTTTAAGCGTTATTGCTTCCGGCTGTAGTTCAGGAAATCGCATCAGCGGCGGATCATCCAAGAAATGCGGTTGTGGGGTGAACAAAGGGTTTGTAGGGTATTAAAATCTAAAACAATGAAAACGCCCAATCGCGATTTACTTGTCTTGGTCAGGAATGATCATATGAACGAGAAGGCTATTGAAATGGAACTGGAAAAGCTAAACCAGTTGTTGTTCAATTATGAAACCATTCAAAACCTTTGTGTAGCTCATGAAGTTTTCGATTTGAATGTATATAAAATACACAACAGTTTTAAGCTACTTAAAAAGGTAATCAGCAAAAAGCATTTAAAACCATTCGAATTCTTGTTTAACAAGAACTAATAATATTATAACTGTAGAATCAGAAAAAGGATCTCTTAGGGGATCCTTTTTTAATTGCTATCAGGGCTAAAGCTCAATCAGATAATTTCTGGAGCGCCTTTTTCAACTGGACGAACATTTCCGGGATTTCTTCTTTCTTACATGTACCAACACTTAGCCTGTACCATGGCGAATTTTTCGCGGCACCAAAAGCATAGAAGGGAACTACAGCAAGCTTCGCTTCATTCAACAAGTAATCCGTAACATCACTTTGGGTTGTCAATTCTTTTTGGTCTGCTGATCGCTTTCCACGCAAATTCATTTTGATGGTTAAGTAGATCGCGGCCTGCGGTGCAATTGCGTCTACAGCAAATCCTTCTTTCTTCAATTCCATCAATCCATCATAAATAGTTCTAAGCCTTAATTCAAGTTCACTTTTGAAATGCTTGAGATAGATATCGATATTTTCTTTTTGAAATAAAAATTTCGCTAAACCTTTTTGCTCTGCCATTGGTCCCCAGGCGCCGGTGTGTGTAAGAATCGCCTTCATCTTTGAAATGATTCCAGACGGTCCCAATGCCCAGCCTACACGGACACCTGTAGACGCAAAAACCTTGCTGATGGCATCAATGAATATAGTGTATTCCTTCATCTCGGGTCGCAAAGACACAGGATTGTAATGCTGAATATCTCCGTAAGTTAAATGCCAGTACATCTGGTCGTAAAGAACATACAATTTCTTGGCGTGCCCCTTGCGAGTGGCGTTTTCTTCCATCACTAAATCGCAGATCCCTTCAAGATCATGTTTGGTGAATGTTGTACCGGTAGGATTTTGTGGCGAACAAAGGGATAGCAAGGTAGCATCTTTGATAAACGGTCTGATCTCATCAACAGTCGGCATGAAATTATTTTCAGCCCTGGCCTCAATCACGATATGCTCTCCTCCTACAAAATGCGTGTAGTGATTGTTGTTCCATGAAGGTGCTGCATAAATAACTTTGTCGCCTATATCGCATACAGTGTAGTATAAGGCATGAATTAGTGGACGGCCTCCACATGCGACCAATATCTGTTCGGGGGTGAAATACAAACATTCCCGTTCTTTGATAAAATGAGAGATAGCCTCACGCAAGTCAAGATTTCCTTCTGCTGCAGGATAATTAGTGAAGTGTTGACGATAAGCTGAAATAATCTCTTCTTCCAATTCTTTTGGGATAGGAAAGATTGTCGGATCAAAATCTCCAACGGTGAAATTGTAAATCTTTTCTCCCTTTCTTATTTTCTCCCTGATATCTCCTCCCAGTTTCACAATCTCTGACCCGATCAATGTTTCTGCTAAGTGTGAAAGTTTCATGCGGCAAAAGTAAGTACGAAATACGAAGTAGGAAGTAAGAAGTGGATGAATCTAAAATGTACGTGTACGATGAGTTGATGTGCGATGTAGGATGTGAAAGTCATCATCCAATCTAAATTATGACTTCCAATTGCGCTAAAACTGTCATTCACCAATGACTATTCACCACTGACCATTCACCATTGACCATTGACCACTCACCATTCACCACTCCCGACTCTCATCACAGTGGTGGATAATCTTTAAATATTTTAAGTGGTGTTTGTTCGACTTGTTTTCGATATACTTTCCATTTTCCATCAAAAAAATTATTAATACTGTGAACAGCTTCTTTGATCAAACCTTCCGATCTCTCAACTAACATTTCTTCTTGCTTACCTGGTATAACGGATTTGGCGACGATGGCTGCTGTAGCCTGTTGCCATTGATTGATTACCGTGATCTGCGGTACATTGCCATAACCCTGGCGGGTTTGTGGTTTACCACTGATAAATTCGCGTATGGATTTGATCTCATCCTGCATCTGCTTTGTCGACTTTCGCAGGGAGTCTATTTGCTTTCCTTCCATTCCTTTTATATAGCCCTCGGTTTTTTGGAGAACTTCCTCGGCATCAGACAAACGATCCATGCCTTCTGTTAATTTATCAGCACTTTGACGTAAGCGTGATTGCATCACGCGCTGAGCGAGCTTGATTTCATTTCTATCTCCCATTCTTGGATCGTCTTTAACAGTGACAACGGTTGAATCAGCGAGCAGTCCGGCACTAAAAACAACCTTGTATCTGCCAGGCAATACCTGGTTTCCTGAGGGTTCCGGGCTACCAGAAAGCGGCCTTGCGGAACCAGGAGCACGAAATCCTTTTTCATCCATATTCCAATACCGCCGGTTCATTCCAGTATCTGCCTTCCATCGAAGTGTGCGGATATTTTCATCTTTGTCATTATAAATCCTCACCCATACGCTGTCCAACTTAGTTTTTGTTGTATCTATTGGCTTACCAGGCGGTGGAATATAGTATGAAAGCGCTGCGCCTCTTGACCTGTTCTCAGCGTCCCACAATCCCCACGTGCTCCATTCATATCCTGGCCCAGATTTGTAGGATGCCTGGTATGCATCCGGTGCCCGAAATGCAATTAGTTTAGCATTTGTTATTCCTTTCGTTGATGCAAGTTTTCGGAGCGGAC
>DAINQQ010000239.1:0-8297 GCA_036742645.1 Flavitalea sp. | reverse complement strand
CAACCGCCGATATTTTGTTCTTACAGAATGGGGCAATTACGATTGCCGATCGAGAGACTAGTTTGGAACTCGAAGCCGGGGAAGCGGCGATTGCTTTCGAAGGTTCCGATGTGCGGCTGTCTGCTTCCGCGAACTCTTCATTATTTCGTGCCACGGTGCCCGATAATCTGAAATAGCCTCTGTGCCGTGTGGCTCCATTAGGCTTACACCGAAGCGCAATCAGTTAGCCACAGAGGTATGACACACAGGGCACAGAGAAAAGGATTCCCGATAGCAAATCAGTTACAGGAATTACAGTCATTTCGTTTATTTTTGCGCATATTACCAGGATATGAAATCGAATAAGAATCTTATCATCACACTTATTGCATTGGTCATTGTGGCTTCTTTATACCGCGTGATTCCGAGACCGGTGAATTTTGCACCTCATATTGCCATGGCGTTGTTCGGTGGCGCGGTCATAGGTGATAAAAAATGGGCTTTCGCATTACCGATTTTCTCTATGTTTTTGTCTGATCTTCTATACCAGATTTTATATAATTATGGAATTTCCCCGACACCAGGATTTTATGAGGGTCAATGGCAAAACTACTTGCTGTTTGCAGGAATTACAGCCATTGGATTTCTTATCAAAAAGATCACAGTTCCTAATGTACTTGCAGCGTCCATAGCCGCTCCGACCGTTTTCTTTATATTCTCCAATTTCGTGGTCTGGGCAGGTTGGCAGGGGACCAGGGGTTTGAATCGCCCAAAGAATCTCAATGGCCTGCTTATGTGTTACAATGACGCACTTCCATTTTATGGCAATAGTGTGATGGCCTGCATTCTATTCAGCGCAGTATTCTTTGGAGGATATGTCCTTCTTAGGAAAAAGCAATCTGCACAGGCTTTTGCTTAGATGTCTGCGGTTTAGATGTCTTCAGTTGAGGTGCCATACCTAAAGCCCCGCGGATTGATCAACATCAAATAGTAGGTATGGCATACTTTGCATCCCTAAAGCAACTTTATATCATTCACGTATCCTATATCTTCGAGTAGATCCCGTCCATCCGCGGCAGCAGTCGCTAATTCATCGCAGCGATTATTAAAGGGATTATCTGCATGCCCACGAACCCATACAAAACGGATGTTATGATTTCTCGCAAGCTCTGCATAGCGCATCCAGAGATCCTTGTTCTTTTTTCCGCCAGCGAATTGCGTTGCAATCCATTTTTTCAACCATCCTTCCTGAACAGCTTTGACTACATACTGACTGTCTGAATAAATTATGATATTCAGCGATTCTTTCTTAAGCGCTTCCAAAGCAGCAATCACAGCCATTAACTCCATACGATTATTCGTGGTGCGTCGATAGCCGGCTGATAATTCCTTAGAGCGTTCGCCCCATTTCAATATAGCGCCATAACCTCCGGGTCCGGGATTACCGCGTGATGCGCCGTCGGTATAGATGATTAGTTCTTTCATAAAAGAAGTTCAGTTCGAACCGCCCCCGCGGGGGCGGGGACGATCCGGGCGCTACACCTGTATCACTCCCGTTTTGAATTCTTCAATATTCGGATTTTGATTCGCTGCATGTATTGCTTCTGAAATCACTTGTCGCGTTGATACAGGATCAATGATTGCATCAACCCAGAGATGCGCTGCTGCATAATATGGCGAGGTTTGTTTTTCATATCTTCCCTTGATATCATTCAGCAGTTTTTGTTCTTCTTCGGGTGTTACTACTTTCCCTTTTGCTTTCATCCCGGAGACCTGTATCTGCAATAATGTTTTGGCCGCCTGGTCTCCACCCATCACCGCGATCTTTGCCGAAGGCCATGCGTAAATGAACCTTGGATCATAGGCTTTCCCACACATTGCATAATTGCCGGCGCCATAGGAGTTGCCAACGACGATTGTGATTTTTGGGACCACGGAATTCGCTACCGCATTCACCATTTTAGCGCCGTCTTTAATAATGCCTGCATGTTCGCTTCTTGAACCGACCATGAACCCGGTTACATCCTGAAGAAATACCAGCGGAATTTTCTTTTGATTACAATTCATGATAAATCGTGCAGCCTTGTCGGCGCTGTCATTATAAATAACACCGCCCATTTGCATTTCTCCTTTCCTGCTCTTTACAATTTTGCGCTGGTTGGCAACAATACCAACAGCCCAACCATCAAGTCGTGCATAGCCGCAGACAATCGTTTTTCCGTAGTCTTCCTTGAACTGCTCCAGCGAGCTATTTCCTTCATCATCACGATCAACGATTCGATCTATAATCTCGATCATGTCGTAAGGCTTTGTACTATCCGACGGAATGATGCCGTATAGTTCAGTTATATCCTTTGAAGGGGTCAAAGAAGCAATGCGATCAAATCCTGCGGTTAGGGGATGTGTTAGTTTGCCGATGATTTTTTTCGCCTGGTTAATACATTCCTGTTCTGTTTTGAACTTATAGTCGGCAATACCTGATATCTCAGTGTGAGTAACCGCTCCGCCAAGTGTTTCGTTGTCTATGTCTTCTCCGATCGCTGCCTTCACAAGATATGGTCCTGCGAGATAGATAGATCCATTTCCCTCTACCATTAATGTTTCGTCACTCATGATCGGAAGATAAGCGCCTCCGGCAACGCACGCTCCCAATACTGCCGCGATCTGCGTAATACCCATTGCGCTCATTCGGGCATTGTTACGGAATATACGTCCGAAATGTTCTTTGTCAGGAAAGATCTGGTCCTGCAAAGGCAGAAAAACACCAGCGCTATCAACAAGATAAATGATCGGTAGCCTGTTTTCCATCGCGATCTCCTGCATCCGCAGATTCTTTTTACCGGTGATCGGGAACCACGCCCCAGCCTTAACGGTCTGATCGTTTGCAACAATCACACATTGCCTCCCGCTCACGTAACCGATTCCTGCCACTGTGCCGCCAGCCGGACAACCACCATACTCTTCATACATTTCCCAACCTGCAAATGCACCGATTTCAATAAAAGGTTTATTTTGATCGCAGAGATAACTGATACGCTCCCTCGGAGTCATTTTGTTTTTCTCACGTTGTTTTTCAATTGCTTTTTTGCCTCCTCCCTGGCTGATCTGGTGCAGATGTTTTTGAAGTTGCTTAAGCGACAATTTCATCACATCTTCGTTGCGGTTAAATTCTACATTCATATTTCCGGCAGCATTTAATTATGCAAAATAAGCCGAATTAGGAGATTGGCACCAGGCCACTTAATTTTAAAGGCATATCATTTAACGGCTATGACTATAAGAAAATATGTGAACCTTGTATTACTACTGGTTGTTACCATCCTCATTAAAATATTTTCTTTATTTCCTGGTGCCGTAGAACGCTATTATTCGGATGGTTTTTATCCCTTTATTTCAAGGATCCAAAGGATAGTAACCGGGTGGGTGCCCTTTAGCGTGGGAGATATTATCTACTTTTTTGCAGGATTATACCTTTTATTAAAGAGCATCGGGTTGGTAAAAAAAATCATCCGTAGACAAATTAACAAGAACTACCTGTGGCATATTGGTAAAAAAGTTTTGACCGGGACTTTGATTGTGTATATCATGTTTAATTTGTTTTGGGGATTGAATTACAACCGCATCGGCATCGCGAAACAGCTTGGACTTAATCGAGAGGCTGTACTTAAACCTGACCTCGAGAGAGTAATGCAGCAGATAGTTTATCACCTTAATTATTTGGATTCTGTGGCACATAGCCACAGATCTGCACTTAATAGAAAGCGAGACCTGTTCGAAGGATCGATTTCTGCCTACCGGCGGCTTGCAGACAATAATAACCTCTTCGAATATTCGAGACAATCTGTGAAGCCATCTTTGTACAGCTACCTTGGAAACTATATGGGGTTCACAGGGTACTATAATCCGTTTTCCGGGGAGGCACAGGTGAACACAACGGTTCCTGTATTTATTCAGCCATTTACCACATGTCATGAGATCGGGCATCAACTTGGTTATGCGAAAGAAAGTGAAGCGAACTTTGCCGGCTATCTTTCCGCATCATCTTCATCTAACCCCACATTCAGATACTCTGCTTACTTCGATCTGTACTTATATGGACGGCGGTATATTTACCTGTTAGATTCGATTAAAGGGAAGCAACTGGACAGTCTTCTAAATCCGGGCGTAAAAAAAGATATTCGCGACCTAAGAGAATTTGTTACGCGGCATGCAAATCCAATAGAGAAATTAATTGATCTTGTGTATAGCGAATATTTAAAAGCCAACGACCAGCCATCTGGGCGAGTGAGTTATAGTGAGGTGATCATCTGGGTCATTGCGTATTACAAGAAGTACGGGCGCGTGTGAGTGGTGAGTAGGTGTGTGGTGAGTGGTGAGTGGGGAGTAGTGAATAGTCAATTACACGAATGAATTACCACGAAAATATGAGCGATAACTACATGCTAACTCGTGCCGTTAGTGACTATTATTAGCGGATTAGCTTCAATTCGCGTAATTAGAACCTATTTTTCCACATCATGCTCTCAATCGGTTTATTCGGTTGGCCGCTGTATTTAGCGTCCTTTTTCTGGTTGTATTTAATTTCTATCTCGCCATCGGGGGGAAAATAGATCAACTGACCAATGGGCATTTCCTTATACACCTTCACGGGTTGCTTCACAGAAATTTCGAGCGTCCAGTGACCACAAAAACCGACGTCTCCCTTTCCGGCAGTGGCGTGAATATCGATTCCGAGTCTTCCGGTTGATGACTTGCCCTCAAGGAAAGGAATATGGGCATGTGTTTCAGTATACTCATGTGTTACTCCCAGGTAAAAAATATGTGGGTATAATACAAAGCCTTCATCAGGAATTTCAAAGTAGTCGATCTGGTTATGCTTTTTTGCATCCAGGATATGTTCCTTATACGTTGCGAGCCATTTTCCCAAATGCACGTCATACGAGTTGCTTCCGAGGCATTCTCTGTTATAAGGTTCTATTTTAATGGTTCCTTTCTTTATTTCTTCAAGGATACGGGTGTCGCTTAGGATCATATTACTAAATTGTTGAACGAAAATAATTGTCGAATTTCGAATTCATGGATTGATTATACTACCCGGCATGGCCTTATTTTATCAACATACTATTAACGACGGAACAAAACTGGCTATTTGGCGTATCGAAGAACCCGAAGAATTCTTTCTCGAAAAAGTTCCATTAAAACGGGATGTTTCACATCCCTACAAACGGCTCCAGCACCTCGCCGGCAGATACCTTTTACCGACTTTATTCGAAGATTTTCCACTGGAAGAAATTTTGATCGCCGATACGAACAAGCCTTTCCTGGAAGATGAAAAGTATCATTTCTCAATCTCCCACTGCGGAAATTATGCGGCGGCAATTGCAAGTGTCCATCAGCGCGTTGGAATAGACATAGAACTGGTGACACCTCGGATTAAAAGCATCGGTCCAAAATTTTTGAACGATGAAGAAAAACTATTTCTCAAAAATTATGACTACCTGCCCAACCTTCACCTTGAACTCACCACCATTTTGTGGAGTGTAAAGGAATCACTATTTAAATGGTATGGCGAAGGAAAGGTTGATTTTAAAAATCATATTCAATTAGCAGGAACAGTCAGCTTTCATCCAAATGAATGGATGTACCTGCCATTTTATTTCGCCAAGGAAAATCCAGCCTATCTCACCGTTTCTGCGAGGATATTTGATGGACTGGTTCTTGCCTTTGTTCATTCCTGATGTGCCATATCATCCTGCTCAACAACACTGTCTTCGAGTAATGGGATCGTATTCACGGATGATCCCGCAATGCCTTTGATGGAGCCGTACATACCGGAAGTATTCAGCAACACTTTGTCAAGTTGCTTCTCACGCTCCTTCCATAACTTCTCCATTTGTATCCGCTCCCTGCTAATAGATTGTTTCATGGACATGAACCCTTCGACGATTGCTTCAATTTGCTGGCGAAATTCCAACCCGGTAAGATAATCATACAGCATGTGCATTTTCTCACCCTTATTTTCTTCCCATTTCCGTGTGTCGGCGATCCGGATGATTGCATTTCTGAGTGCCGTTGTAAGGCCAGTAACTTCTTTAAATGAGCAGATCCAAACACCGTCCCGTTCACCAAAACAACTCATGCCTTTAGGGAATGACTGCGTAACCAGGACCGCCAGGTCGGCTTGTTTGTTGCGCATGTCGGTTTTCAACTTGTCGACCCATACGTTGTTCCAACTCTTCGCCCGCTTGCTTTCAAATATGATCTTGCCAGACTCATTCCCGACGGCGTTTCTTACCACCTGGATGCAGTCGGCACCTTCAACACCTTTGCCTACTTCAACAATGGAATCAAAAGGAAAACTTTCGCGGAGGATCTCTTCAAGCAAGAGTTCCTGTGTTTCGCCCTGCAATTGCATGGAGCCCTGTTCTGCTTTACGGCGCATTTCTTCAGCCAACATTTTCTGGTCGTTAAGCTGCTTCTCGAGCTCTTTTACTTTGAACTGATAGCTCTCTTCCTTTGCCGCAATTTTTTGTTCTTCGATCTTCCTGATCTCTTCAGATAGCCTGGACCTTTCAGCCTGCAACTTTCTTTGAACAGATACTTCTAATTCCTCCTCCCTGTTCTTCAGGATCGCTTCACGCTGCAAGTACTCAAGTTCTTTTCGCCTCGCCAGTTTCAACTTTTCTTCCTGATCCTGATTGCTTTGTTCCAGCAACCTCAATTTATTTTCGAAATCCGAACTAATAGAACGGGTGAGCTGTTTCTGAATCTCCGCTTCAAGTTTCTGCTTCTCGTGGCTGAGCTTTTGTTGGAAAAGTTCATTTTCCCTTTTCTTTTTCTCTTCAAAGATTGTCTGCTCCTGCACTAGTTTATTCCGTTCTTGCGACAGAGCTTGTAACGATTGTTGAAGTTTAAGAGTGTACTCCTTTTTCAGTTTCTCCTCCAGGTCGCTTGCGATCACTTCCTCCACGTCGAACACGGTTTCACAGGCCGGACATTTAATATTAGTCGCCATTCTTCTTTTTGTGCAATCTTACGAAAATCTGAGCGGCTCGGCAGAGGCTAGATGTTAACCAGTGGGGATAAGTCTGGTAGTGATAGTTAATTTGATGGTAAGGTGTTTAACTAGTTGGGTATCTTCTAATTGCAGTATGGATGGGAGCGCGTCCGGAAAACCTGGAAAAACCGCCCGGGGCGTCTTTTTCACATTTGCGCTCTAATAAAAAAGGCCTGCAAAAAGACAGGCCGGCAAGTGCGGAAGAGGAGATTCGAACTCATCCAAACGGGCCGCAGGTAATGTATTGCTATTAATTTTCAATCGGTTTTGATTTTTAAGAATGTATAGATTTTTGGGTTCTTTGTCCCCGTTTCGTCCCCGCTTAATTGGTTGTAAAGAACCCTATCCCAGCAAGAAAAACAGATTGGTTAACATCAAATTCAATCCCGTCTACTGCCTGATTCATTATAGCCATTCCACCAAATAGATGAATCCTGGTTTTCTTAAACTTTATAGCAAGGCCGGCTACAGCTTGCCCGTAAAAACCTCCATGCGTTATATCGTTCATGTGAAAAACTCCACCCAGATGGAGTTTGCCCATTGGTGATAGTTTAGTTTTTCCTCCTGCATACAGGACGTTTACATAAATCGGAGTATAAGGTTCATCATGTCCTATAAGCACCATACCAATACCGGGGCCGATACAAAAGCCGTTATTATGATAACCAAAAGAAATATGCGGGCCTGCTCCAGACGCTTCCTCTCTAGTATAACCTATCACGTCAACGGTAGCATAGAATTCTCCTTTGGCTTTTGAGACTTCCTGCGCTGACATGGATAATCCTAAGAGCATGCATGTAAGTATTAAAGCATATTTCATATAGTATTATAAGTGTTGGTTCTTATAATCCTGTTTTTAATATATTGCCGATCTAAAATATAGCGAAAAGTTTCGACAGAGAATCTGGAAAATTTAAACGGGTACCGAAACCGCTTCCTCGCTTCACGCTATGGGTGGGCGTAATTGGGCCTTGCCTCCATTGCTGGCCGGCATCCGGTAGTAGTACTCGACAAACCATTTTTTGCCGGTGGCAACTAACTTAGGCTCTCTTTAAACTATGTTTTTTTTCGTGCCCATTTTGTCCCCGTAGGCATCTAAAAATTAAAAACGGCCTGATTTACAAGCCGTTTTTAGGTGCGGAAGAGGAGATTCGAACTCCCACGCCAGTTACGGCGCTACCACCTCAAAGTAGTGCGTCTACCAATTTCGCCACCTCCGCAGCATCGTGTGTTTACCAATCCTGCCTGCCGGCAGGCAGGT
>DAINQQ010000238.1:0-8388 GCA_036742645.1 Flavitalea sp. | reverse complement strand
AACCCTTCCTGCGTGGTTATTGCATCGTAAATTTTTTCAGCCGGAGCACCAATTAGTATTGTGTGACGAATATTTGGCATTTCGTAATGGTTTTAATTTCCCGCGCTTTTTTATCCGCTCATTACTTTTATTACTAAGATAGTGGACAAAGGTAAAGTCAATGGTTACAAATACAGAGGTATTGAATAGACATTAGATCACTCCAGTGATCGCGTCACCCCGCTGCCCGTCCTGCTGTTGTTGTCTCGTAACCAACCAAACGATGTACATAAACGAACACACCGATATTTGATGCCTAGGAATTCTGGGATCTGGATTTTGCAGCGATGGATTTTACAGTCAATAAAAATTTTACTACAAAAGCTATTGAACCAGATGAGGTTCTCGCGCCTGGTAGTTCTGATCCAAAAGATTTGTTAGCGAATAACGATAAAAAATACGTTCATCTGACCGGTAACGAATCCATTTATTTTAAATATACTGTTCCCAGGATGCCGGACAACCAGGTTTCGACTTACTTCATCGCAAGCGGCGGATATTATCACAACCTTGAAAAAATAACAGGTAAAACCGATTATAGCCAATTAAATAAGTTTAAAAAACCAGGAGCATTTGATAAGTTCTCAAGAAAAAAATACAGCGAGGTCCAGGAAGTTGCTGAAAAAATGAAATCGATAAACAAATAGATCTTACGGTTAGCTTTGGCGGAGGGATTGCCCGATAACTTCGGGTTCATTCCCGATGCGATACCTCACATCGAACAACATCCGCTGTTTAAATCCAGGGGACAACCACCGCCTATGGGCTTTCATGCTGCCACCACACCGTCCCTCGTCCATTCTCTTTGAATGAGAGTTTTCATTTCGATATCTGTTCATGCACGGCCGGAAAAGTGATTTGATTTTCCCGGTACGTATCGCCGCTATGAAAAATAAGCCCATGACGGATGGCATTACCCTTTGCGCCGTAGCGTCTTCTATAGACTTAGTTCTTCGGAATCTCTTCGTGACTTTGTGCCTTCTTCGTATCCCTCGTGACGCCGTTTTTTTGTATTATTTAAAACGGCTTCGCAAAGAACACCAGGGAAACATAACGGCACGAAACTAACGGCCACGTCGCTTTCCTATCATAAATCTCGAGGTGATTCCAGAAAACTTGGTTATATTATATGTGCTTAGATTTCAATCTCACCTTCAACACGTTTCTATGTTCCAAAACTATCTCAAAACTGCTCTCCTCAATTTTGGAAAAATCGAACAGCCCCGGGCGATAGAGTCATGAAACGACAGAGGAGCGAAACATTTATAAACATGATTAAAGATTTCTAACCGCTCAGGCAATGATAGCAAAAGACGAGGAAGAGCTGAAAGTAATTTCAACAAAAAACGACTGAGTTTCCATTGCCTGGCGAACTGGTTACTCTCTCAATGACAGCGAGAAGATGTTTATTTATTAATGTTATAACAAACTAAATCTACAAGAAATGAAAACATTACATTGCCGGGATGCCGGTTTCAACTGTGAAGGTATTATTAGTGCCAACAGCGAAGAAGAAGTATTAGCCCAGGCTTCGAAGCATGCCCAAGAGGTGCACGGTATGTCCGTGACTCCAGAAATGGCCGAGCAGCTTAAAACGTTAATTAGAGATGAAGCTAAAGAATAACGTTTGCAAAGATGACTTCTGGCAAAAGCGGATTGCTGTTAGGGCAGACAATATCATGAGTTATTGCTCTGCAATCAACGTGTGCTTCCGTCAACAAAAGACCCCCACGCACTCGCGCAAGGCCGGCGCCAGTGTTGTGCGCTTCGTGCCCTGTATGGCGTCCTTTGTGACCCCTTGACCGTGCAAGCAAACGGTCCGCAAAGCGCACAAAGCAGGGGAATTTTGAATGTCCATCGTGTCTTACAACCAGCCTGCAATCTGTTCTCCATTCAATTTTTTTACTCTTCTTTACGGATGACATCCTGAAGACTGAATTTTTGAATCTCGACATCTTAGGATGTCATCCTGAGAGTCGGCAAGCAAAGAAAGGTTTTCACCAATCCGTATCAATAATTACTTTTATCAAAACTATTTTTCATGAAAAAAATCTTACTATTATCGTTCATCACAATCGCAATTCACAGTATGACAAGTGCTCAACAAAACACTCAACAACCTCTCCTTAGGCACGTAGTTATGTTTGGATGGAAAGATGGTACCGATACCGCATATATCAATAAGATTGTAGCAGCATTCAGGGAATTGAGGTCTAAAATAGCAATAATCAAATCCTTTGAATGGGGAACCAATAGTAGCCCGGAAGGTTTGAATAATGGTTTGACACATTGTTTTGTGGCCACTTTTAGCAGTGATGCCGACAGAGATGCATACCTGGTACATCCTGCCCATAAGGCTTTTGTAAGCCTTTTAAAACCTGCTCCCGATAAAATTACTGTGTTGGATTATTGGGTTAAGCCGTGAATGTAAGTTGCATAACTTTACCTGGGTTATTTTCTGCTGTTGATCACCAATACCCAATCAAGCGGATCCGAAGTTTTAAAAGAAGTTGTCATTCCCTTTTAAATTCCAGCACAAAAGTGTGATTCATTCGCGTCCATTTCTATCAATTCGGGTAATTCCCGGCAGTTTCCGTTTTTTTCCTGATCGCTATTTTTCGATACCAGGGTGATATGTTTTTGAGCTGTTTTTCAACACATCCTCCTTATCAAAAAGCACATCTTTTAACTTTCCCTCGAGGAATAATGGCGACTGGTCATTAAAATTTTTTGACCCAGGTTGGAATGATTGTCCGCCGGTTACGATTGACTTTGCTTTTACCCGATCTCCAAATTCCACTGCGGCAACGAAACTGTTTCCGGCAACTCCATAAGATCTGTACGTTTTCACCCAAACACTTTCATAAGCCGGGAGGCAACCAAAAAGTGATGAAGCGAATCCGACCGGAACACTTTCCCTGTTATCATCAAATTTGGCCTGTATATCTCCGGTGATCCGTTGAAAGCGTACCAGTTCGCCCCACGGAATCTTCCATGTCCCATAAACCCTTTCATACTCTCTGATCACTTCCCTTAACATGTTGAGCCGTTGCCGGGAAGAACTTTTTCGAGCAAACGATGAGAACAACTGAACCTGGTCACTTCCTTCCTCCGTTGTCATTAATGAATAGTTTTGATCCATTAGCTTATAAGCCCATTCAGCCCCCAATGACAAAGCGATCGACGACACACTTGCATACCTGTCCCAGTTTTTTAGAACCTGTACAGGCTCCCGGAGTATCATGTACAATGAATCAGTGGTTTCTAATTCCTCAAATGAATGAAATAACGGCGGCAGAATGCTGTCGAATATCCCGAGATAACGGTCATACCCGGTTGCAATTAGTTTCTCAAGGGTAAACATACTTTGATTGGGAAGTAGCTGCCTGGCCCGGAGCGACCGGAAGTTTTCACCATCGGGTGCCATATACGATTGATACTTCCCCGGATCGAGTCCGGTTGCATCAGTCACCTGGAAAGGGCCGGAATTGCAATTTTGCAGCCAGCCGCTTGCAGGGTTCTTTACATGTACCAGCTGATCAATGTCATGCACTCCCCTCCATTCAGTAGCCGGATTTTTTCCATCCAACGGTGTCGTGTAATTGAACAATGGATCTCTTACAGGAATAAAATTGCCGTGCCAGTATGCGATCGTTCCATTCTTGTCAGCATACATGGTATTACAAGAATTATTACCCCGTAACTTCATCGACTGTTTAAATTCATCGAAGTTTTTTGATTTGGTGCGTTGCCATGATTGTATCAAACCATTGATCGTCCGGTTTTCCTCACGCAGACTGAGCCATTTCTCGTTTCTTTTTCCTACAACAGGTCCGTGATGAGTATAAAATGCGGTAATTGGTACTGATCTCATTTTACCCTCTTCTCTAATCGTAAATACATGCTGTCTGCTGGTTATTTTTCTGAGGGAATCATTGTACTGATAATATAATGCGCCATCCTTCCTGACAACCGATTCTTCGTACAGGTCTGATGCATCTGCTAATGATGAAGTATGCATCCATCCGCAGAATTCATTAAACCCCTGGTAGACAAAAAACTGACCCCAGGTAACTGCACCATATGCATTCAATCCCTGTTCACTCACCATGTGCGCTTCTGTTCTGAAATAAAAATTAACGTGCGGATTGATATATAGGAGCGCCTTTCCGGATGCGGATCGTGAAGGTCCGATAGCAAACGCGTTCGAACCATTGAGGTTTAACTCCCGGTATAAGCGTGTGTTCGGCATGCCCGGTGAAGACGCTGATAGATACAGGTTTTTCAGATCGGATAATTCTGCACCACCTGTTTGCGTGGCGGTGAAACCTCCATCGGTAAACATCAATGGGTACCACGGCTCAAAACGTGTCAGCAATTTGGGCCGGACCTCGGGGTTTTTCAACAAGTAATAATTGATTCCGTCGGCGAAAGCATGCAAGAGTTCTTTCAGCCAGGAGGGACTATTCCCATAATCCACGATAGCTTCGGCAGTATCATAAATCAGCCGCATTTGTAAATCCTGGTATAGGTATTTTTCACCTTCAATTTCCGCCAGGCGGCCAAGACGTTGAATATAATTTCGCTCGACCCTTTCAAAACTCTCCTCACACTGCGCATACATAAGCCCAAAAACGGCATCTGCGTCGGACTTTCCATAAATATGAGGTATGCCCCATTGGTCACGAATGATGGTGATTGCAGCTGCTCTGTCTCCAAGCGTTTTTAGTGCAGGATCATCATCGCCTGTGTTACAGCCCAGTTGCATGAGGACGTATATCAATAGAGCGAATCTCATGTTTGTGGTGGAAATATGTTATACCGAATATAACCAATCGGCCCAAAATCCCTACGACCACTGAATGTGCTTAGGTCACAAATAAAAAAGCAGTTGCTCGGGGACTTTCGTGGTTGGATGAGCGCCTGTATGATTTCCCTTTGTCTCTGTACAAGCCACTATGTGATTGTTACAATGATAGGCATCACCAGACGGTTTTGAGAACTTTGAAATTATCTTGTCGCTATTAATTAAATGTTAGTATTTTTAGAAACTCCCCTTTCTTCCCTAAATAAACTTTTATGTCAAATAATCCATCCGAGCCGGAAAAGGATCTTCATGTAGGTGGTAGTTCTTTATCGCCAAATGCAGCGCCGGCAAATGTTTTCTCCTTAAATACATTGTTAGGTATCGGATTATTTGGAGCACTTCTAATCAGCATTTGGGTTTTTGGAGGATTTACTCCCAACATGCAAACCCGGTTATTGAGTTCTCCGAAAGGATTCGAGTTCCGCCTTTATTCAACGATATCCTTATTATTTGAAGGAAAAATGATCGCGTTGATCGCGATTGCATTTGGGGCCGGAATCGTATTGTTCCTTCGCAAACACAACGAGCCAGGTAAGCCCAGCCGGGCGGACCTTTTTATTCGCCGGCAATTTTGGATGATCATCCTCGGCCTGTTAAATGCTGTTATTTTTCTATGGACGCAAGATGTATTGTTTCACCTTGGTATTATGGGAATTCTTCTATTCGCTTTCTTCCGCGCCTCTAACCGGAACCTTATCATCGCCTCCGTGTTAACGACAATGATTTTTGCCGGTAAACATTATTGGAATTATGCGGACGACCAAGTCGCTTACAAAAAATATCTCGAGGTGGTTGCGCTTGAAAAAAAGATAAAGCAGGATTCGATCGCAAATACTGCACGGAAAGATCCGACTGCCGCAGCCAGGCCAGCCATGAAAAGAGATACCTTGACCAAAGATCAAAAGAACGATAAACAGGCATGGGAAGGAATTGTCAAATCGGTCAAATATGATCCAAAAAAAGATCAGGGTTCGATCAAGGAAATGCGTAAACATGATTATGAGAAAATATATGATCACTTGCTACCTCTTGCTCAGTCGAGGGAGGCGCAGTGGACTTACCGGCTGGGTATTTGGGACCTGGCGAGTATGATCTTCCTTGGAATGGCGCTTGTTGGATATGGTTTTTTTTCCGCCCGGTTAAAAACACTCCAGTATTTTCTGCTTGCATTTGCCGCAATAGCTGCAGGACTATTGCTCGGATGGTACCGCTTTTATTTTCAGATCGAATCAATTCGTGACTATGAAAAATTCGTTATTAACCACGCGCTCCCATTCAATATATTCTTTTCTTTCGAACAGGGATTAATGGCCCTGGGTTATACAAGCGGTGTCATGGGTTTGATAAAAGCAGGCATCTTAAAAAAGGTGTTACGTTCGCTTTCATCAGTTGGGCAGCTTGCCATGACCAATTACATTTTTCAAAGCATCGCATGTACGTTATTTTTCACTGGGTTCGGCATGGGATATTTTGGAAAATTAGACCAGCATCAACTCTATTTTGTAGTTGTTGAGATCTGGATTTTCCAGGTTGTATTCAGCATGTATTGGATGCGCCATTTCCGGGAAGGGCCGATAGAATGGATTTGGCGTTGTCTGACTTATGGCAAATGGTTTCCTCTGCGACGCCAGATACAATCAATCGATGAGCCTTCCCCAATTGCATCCTGATATTTTAACCCTGACATTCCTCTTTTATGGACGAAACGAAATTAATTCCTGCTATTGAGCCCTCGCTACCGTATGATGGACGTATTATTTTAAACACAGACCGAATTGATGGGGAAAAAGGTCCTGCCCCGGTTTCCAGGGTGGACCGCATTCAAACTGTCGATATCATTCGCGGAGTTGCATTACTGGGAATACTATTAATGAATATCCCTGGATTCGGTATTGACCGCAGTGTTTATTTTGCAATACTGGAAGGGCCAACCAATAACAGGGATTACTATGCGTTTGCTGGCATGGCAACTTTTTTCGAAGGAACCATGCGTGGATTGTTTTCCATGCTGTTTGGGGCCGGCATGATACTTTTCACGTTGAATAAAAAAGACTCACCATTGGGACTGAGCGTCGCTGAAGCATATTACCGCCGGCTGCTATGGCTTGTGTTATTTGGAATGATCAATGCATACGTATTGTTATGGCCGGGTGATATATTGTTCTATTATGGGCTCATTGGAATGCTCCTATACCCGCTTAGGAAAACCGCTCCAAAATGGTTACTGTTACTGGGAGTATTGTGTTTTGTCGTTGGAATTTATAAAGGCATGTCGAATTACCAGGAAACCAGGGAAAAACGTGCCAAATACCTGACAGCAGTAGCCGCAGAGAAAAAGAAACAAACCCTAACCGAAGAACAAAAATCCGATAAGCAAACCTGGGTTGAAATGGAAAAGAATTTTAAACCTGATCCGGATGAAGTCAAAAAGAACGTGAGTAAAATGCGATCAGGTTATGGAATTATTTTCGATTATTTTATTCCCCGGAATTCCAATAATGAGGCCTGGGGCATGTATCATGGGATTTGGGACATGCTTGGCATGATGTTGATTGGCATGGGGCTTTTTACGATTGGATTCTTTTCAAACCGGTTACCAACCTCCACTTACGTTATGACGTTGCTGGTCGGGTATGGTATCGGCATACCGATCGGATGGATCTTTTTCAGCCAGGGCTGGAGTGGCTTTGTACATTTTCCCCAGTATGTAGATACCTACAGGGCGCCTCACTGGCTACTATATGATCTGAAACGCGTGCTGCTCTCGGTTGGTCATGCCAGTGCAATCATGCTGGTATTTAAAAGCAGGGCCATACCATGGTTGATGAGTGGACTCGCAAATGTGGGACAGATGGCATTTACAAACTACCTGATGCAAAGTATCATCTGTACAATCTTCTTTTATGGTTACGGGTTTGGCAATTACAACAAGCTACGGTTCTACGAGCTTTATTTCGTGGTAGGAGCTGTATGGATATTCCAGCTGATATTTTCCGCAATCTGGTTGCGCTATTTCCGTTTCGGCCCGTTTGAATGGATATGGCGTTCCCTGACTTACTGGAAGGCGCAGCCGATGAAAGTCAGGTCGGCTGAAAAATAGTCTTTGTCGATGGTCGACAGACGACAGACAAAAAGAGCCACAATCATTTTCCAACTCCAGACTTCAGACTCCCGACTCATACTGTCCTTTAGATTTGTTTTAAGTATTTAGGTAATAGATATTATTACTATTACTACTTTTCTTTTTTGCTACTTTTTCTTTAGAATCCACATTTTTATCTTGAAACCAACTAACCAAAGCCCCGCGCAAGCATGTCAATTTCGAGTAACAGATACTCCGGCGCAAGCTAAGGACGGGCTTTCGCAGTTTCCATTAAAGGCATCTTACGCTCATCCTGTTGGCTTGTGCCTGATGCATTAAGTACAACTAAACTTCAGTTTTACACTTTAAACTTTTGAACAAATACCCTCAGTTGAAAACT
>DAINQQ010000237.1:0-8624 GCA_036742645.1 Flavitalea sp. | reverse complement strand
GGCGAATCGCAATTTAGAAAACGCTTTCTGGCTGTCATGAAAGACAACTATTGAACCGGGTTTGGCATTCCTGGTTACATTTGATGCACACTTTTCGGGAGTAATGGATTCATCGAAATCAGCACTCAGCACATTCCACATGATTATCTTGAACAATTGTTTCCGATCGGCCTGACTGGAGGTGAATAAACGGCTTTGAAATTTTGTGATCCGGCCATAAGGCGGGCGGAAAATATCTGAATCAATGAACTTTCTCGCCTCCATCACATCATCAATATATTTTTTATTGTCAACCTTCCATCCGTTCAAGTGATTGTGACTGTGATTCCCTGTACGGTGGCCCTCAAATAAAATGCGTTTATATATGTCAGGATATTCAACGACATTTTTTCCAATGCAAAAAAAAGTTGCTTTCGCGTTGTGCTTATTCAGTTCATTTAAAACAAATGGAGTTGCTTCGGGATGTGGACCATCATCGAAGGTGAGGTAAAGAACATTGTCGTGGGCAGGAAGATCCCACACACAATCTGGATAAAACTTTTTTAATAACCAGGGAGTCTTTACAGAATAGATCACGTCTTACAAATGTAAAACAAATGTCAGTAGGCTGTTAGATGAAACACTTGCTTGTTGTACTTGTATAGCTTTCCATTTTTCTTCAGGTATTGTTCCTGCGACTTTTCATCTATCATAAATTGGTCCATATACACTTTAACCAGGCGATCGTCAACATCTGGAATTTTTCCAAAACGAATTGCTTCTTCTATGTAACCGGGCAACAATGCATCTGATGAACTGTAGAAGAGATTATTTCCAGCAAATACATCGCACCCGATGATTTTATTTCCGCTTATACATACAAATCCCACAATGGTGCTATCGGAATTTTTGAATTTATCCAGAAAAAAATTCAAGTACTCATCCCGATACAAAGGCATCTTCTTATCAGGATGCGGAGCTGCATATGCAAGAGAGGGTGAAGTAATTTTGTTTGTGTCAAGCTGATTTGCAATTTCCTTCCAAATCCTCACCTGGTTCTTTGTCTGATCAAGCACCTTTCTGAGCCGAGGGTTTGCATAATTCGCGTAAATGAACCTTTTTTCCTTTTCACTCCACCGGCCTTCTTCAACACACATAACCGGTATATATTGATCCTTGCCTGTTGGAATTAGAATAGTGTCTTTAGTTACCATTCGATCCTGCCGTCCGCCGGTCATTATTTCTCCCGATGCAACAAACACTGGCTTTTTTGATCTGTTGTTTAGTCTGAGCCAGTGCACATTTTCAGTAGAAGCTGTTCCTCTTTCACTGATAGTGAGTAAGCCCGTTTTTAATCCTTGTTGTAGAGAAATAATTTCGGTATTGTTTACTGACGTGCCTCCCGGTCCACGACCTTTGGATCGAATTGGGATCAGTTTTAGATTCCTGAACTGCCATGCGCTATCGTAGTCCACGAAAACTGTTTCATAGGTGATCTGCGCTGCAGTTGCCTGAACCATCAACATACTAAGAAGTATATACCACCACTTCCTCATCACTCTATAACGATTTATGACCCTAATATACTGTTGATTTCATGCATATCGGCTTATTTTCAATCCTTTATCTTTGCCAGTTATGGAAAACAAAGTTAGGGTACGTTTTGCTCCAAGCCCCACGGGAGGATTACACCTGGGCGGTGTTCGCACGGTATTGTACAATTACCTGTTTGCAAAGCAACATAATGGAGATTTCATTTTACGCATCGAGGATACTGATCAAAGCCGGTTTGTGCGGGGCGCGGAAGAATATATTTTCGACTGCCTGAAATGGTGCGGAATCGAACCTGATGAAAGTGTTGTTCACAGTGGTAAATACGGGCCCTATCGTCAAAGCGAACGAAAAGAGTCGTATCGCCAGCATGCCGAAAAACTAATTGATGACGGGTTTGCCTACTATGCATTTGATACGCATGAAGAGTTAGAATTAAAGCGTGAGACTCTTAGAACCGATGATAATCATCCACCTCAATATGATCACACCATGCGCATGAACATGCGCAATTCACTGACGCTATCCCCTAACGAAACAAAAAAATTACTCTTTGAAAATACGCCGCACGTCATCAGGATAAAACTTCCCGAGAATGAGGTCATTTCGTTCAAGGATATGATCCGGGGTGAGGTTCACTTCAATACAGCGGTGCTTGATGATAAGGTTCTGTTGAAAGCTGATGGCATGCCAACCTACCATCTGGCTGTGGTAGTGGATGATTACCTGATGAAGATATCTCACGCGTTCCGTGGCGAAGAATGGTTACCAAGTTCACCTGTTCATATTTTGCTCTGGAGATATTTGTTCGGAGAAGATAAGATGCCACGATGGGCGCATCTTCCATTGATTATGGGTCCCAACGGAAAACTGAGCAAGAGAGATGGAGCCAGGTATGGTTTCCCTGTCTTTGCCATGAACTGGATCGATCCCACAACGAATGAACTTACTGAAGGTTTTAAAGAAAAAGGCTTTTTACCTGAAGCCTTCATAAATATGCTTGCTATCCTGGGATGGAATGATGGCACCGAACAGGAAATTTTTTCTTTGAATGAACTAGTGAAAAAATTTTCTATAGAAAGAGTGCATAAGGCAGGTGCAAAATTCGATTATGAAAAAGCGAAATGGTTCAATCATGAATGGATAAAAAGATACCCGGTTGAAGGCTTAAGGTTAAGGATCAAAACTATCCTGGAGAACAAGGGACTTAAAGTTGAAGATGACAAAAAATTCGATAAAGTCATTTCCCTGATAAAAGATCGTTGTACATTTCTCGGTGATTTCTATGAACAGGGACATTTCTTTTTTAAAGCACCGGTGGAACTCGATATCAGTGCTGTAAAATCAAAATGGAACAATGATAAGAAAGAATTCTTCAAAGCCCTTATAAGTGAATTTGAAGCGTTGCCCGATTGGCAGTCGGCTTTTATAGAAGCAGCTTTCAAGACGGTTGCAACCAGCAAAAACATTAAAGCCGGAGAATTACAATTGCCTTTTCGAATCATGCTGGTCGGTGGGAAATTTGGTCCTCCCGTTTTTGATATTGCCGAGCTGATTGGCAAAAGCGAAACAAAACAAAGAATTACTACAGCACTTGAACAATTTTAAGTTGGTATATTATGCGAAACTTCATATTCAATGACATTGTATGAAAAGACCTATCCGGGTTCTCGTTGCAAAAGTTGGTTTGGATGGCCATGACAGGGGTGCGAAAGTGATCGCTACTGCGCTACGGGATTCCGGCATGGAGGTCATCTATACGGGATTGCGGCAAACGCCTGAAATGGTTGTGAACGCTGCATTACAGGAGGACGTCGATGCAATTGGTATCAGCATTCTTTCTGGCGCTCACATGACTGTTTTCCCGAAAGTGATTGAACTGATGAAGGAAAAAAGACTGACTGACGTTTTGCTTACAGGCGGAGGAATCATTCCTGATGAAGATATGCAACAACTGAACAAAATGGGGGTGGGCAAGCTATTTGCCCCGGGCACTCCCACTACGGAGATAGCAGGTTATATCAGCGATTGGGTGAGCAAAAACAGAACTTTTTAAAATCCCTGCAATATTATATTCCGGATTGCCGATGTCGGTGATTATTTTGTAATTTCAGTTGCCATCAATTTATTGACGTCGAGACAAACAATGTTACTCAGCTTGTAAGGTAATTGCCCAGGAAACAGGTTGAAAAACCTTACCAATCCCCCTGAACTGGTTCTTTTGGGAGTATTGCCTCGAAGTAGATGATTTTTTACAAATCAAAAGTTTCGTCTTTGTCTGTTTCCTTGCGATTTGCTTGCCTTCATTGTAAATGCATTTGGCTATGAATGAAAATTTACTGAAAGGCTACAACAATCATGACCATATCTGGGATGAAATGTTTGATTCAGCCGATATCAGGGCTGCGTATAAAAATTTCGTGTCGGCGATTGAAGATCTATCGAGTGAACAAATGAATCATAAAGATGAACTGGCTAAAAAATTGTTTATGAGCCAGGGAATTACTTTTACTGTATACAGCAGTGGCGAAGGAATAGAAAAAATTTTCCCTTTCGATATTATTCCCCGAATTATCAAAGCAGACGAATGGAATCATATCGAAATCGGGATTAAACAAAGATTGAAGGCCCTGAACATTTTTCTGAAAGATATTTATCATCAACAGTTCATTATAAAAGACGGAATCATCCCCGGTAAGCTCATCTATTCCTGCCCAAATTTTTTAAGGGAAATGATGAATGTAGACGTACCCTTTGACATCTACACCCATATAGCAGGCATTGATTTGATCCGTGATGACAAAGGAGAATTTTATGTGCTTGAAGATAATCTCCGAACGCCATCTGGTGTATCGTATATGCTGGAGAACAGGGGGATTACTTATCGCATCTTCCCCGATCTCCTTCCTCGTAATAATGTAAGACGTGTAAAAGAATATCCGGATCTCTTATTGAAAAATCTCATGATGCTGGCCAATTCTAAAACCAACTATCCAACAGTTGTTCTGCTTTCTCCCGGCATTTATAACTCTGCTTATTTTGAACATACGAGCCTTGCGCGTTTGATGGGTATTGAATTGGTGGAAGGAAGTGACCTCGTGGTGGACAATCATTTCGTGTATATGAAAACGACGAAAGGGTTGAAACAGGTTGATGTAATTTATAGAAGAGTGGATGATGAATTCCTGGATCCGTTGGTATTCCGTTCGGACAGTATTCTTGGTGTATCCGGAATTTATTCTGCCTACAGGAAAGGAAATGTTGCTATCGTGAATGCCATGGGTAATGGAGTAGCAGACGACAAAGCTGTCTATACCTACGTTCCAGATATGATTAAATATTATTTAAACGAGGAACCTATTTTAAAGAATGTACCCACTTATCAACTTGAAGTTCCTGAATACAGAAAAATGGTATTTGAAAAAATCAAGGAAATGGTTATTAAGCGAACCAATGAATCGGGCGGATACGGAATGCTGATTGGAAATGCTGCCACTGACCAGCAGATTGAAGATTTTAAGATAGCTATCGAAGCTGATCCCAGGAATTTCATTGCTCAACCAATCATCAATTTATCGTCTGCCCCATGCTACATCAATGGATGCTTTCGACCGAGGAGAGTTGATCTTAGACCTTTTGCTTTATATGGTCCCGACGGAATTGATATTGTTCCGGGAGGTTTGACGAGAGTTGCGTTGAAAGAAGGATCTCTTGTTGTAAACTCCTCACAAGGGGGTGGCAGTAAGGACACATGGGTATTGGGTTAATGAGAAAAATCAGGAGATAATCAGATAAATCAATAAATCACGAGGGTAGTATGCTGAGTCGAGTTGCGAATTCAATTTGCTGGATAGCCCGATACATGGAACGAACGAACGGTATGTTGAGGTTACTAAGAACAAATTACATTTCCTCACAGGATGAGGTAGCAGATTTCAGCTGGCATTCTGTTCTACGGCTTTATAGTGATTTACCTTCTTCGCAAACAGAACAAATCAAAAACAATTCCTCCAAGGTACTTGATCATCTTATTCTCGATACTAACAACACAGCTTCTGTTTGCAATAATATCTACCGCTCACGCGAAAATGCAAGGGCGGCGCAGGATCACATTACTAAAGAAGTGTGGCAATGCTTAAACGATTATCATCATCTTGTCAGGGATCAGCAGATTCATAACCAGATTAGGTATGGAGAACCATTGACTCCAATGGATGCTCTTATTCAGCATGGGATGTTATACTATGGAACTGTTGACAGTACTATGGCGCGGGGAGAAGGATTTAATTATCTCAACGTTGGAAAGTTTCTTGAACGCGCAATTCTTTCCGCAGATATGCTCAATATTAAATTGGCGGAACTGAACGCCGATGCCGCGAGACCGCCCGACAGTATCGAGTGGCGATATTTGTTGTACTCTTTATCAGGGTATGAATTATACCTGAAAACATACCAGGGCAAATTCGAAACAAAGAATGTAGTAGCACAGGTTTTGTATGATAATAACTTCCCGCATTCAGTTCTTTACTGCCTGCAACAACTTACCCGATACTTCGAACGATTGAAGGAGGAAAGTTTACCTGACAGTTATGCCGAAGTTGAATTCTTAATTGGTAAAACAACAAATCATGTGAAATATAGCAACATAGAAAATGCAGGAGAAAAAGCCCAACAATATTTTCTCAATGAAGTACGCAGAGAACTTTTTCAGATTGCGAATGCATTTAATCAATACTATTTCGGGAACCCCTAATTCTTCAATTAAGAAACTATGGCTACGTATCATATTAAACACATTACAAGATATACTTATATGGTTCCTGTCGTTGACAGCGCCAACCAGATCCTGCTTTACCCGGTTGAGGATGAATTACAGGAAGTGGAAAACCATAATCTTCAGATATCCTATAACCCTCAGATTGATGTTTATGAGGATTTCTTTGGTAACCGTGCGGGA
Organism: Flavitalea sp.; assembly: GCA_036742645.1. GTDB lineage: Bacteria > Bacteroidota > Bacteroidia > Chitinophagales > Chitinophagaceae > Flavitalea. The sequence continues at coordinate 2,137 of DAINQQ010000237.1, read as the reverse complement.
CTTTTTACAATAATCACTCCGCATAAGGAACTGAATATAGTCTCAGAAATTGACGTAGTTACACAACCGGTTAGTAGCCCCGCAGACAATACGCCTGCTGAAGACCAGTGGAATCATCTCAAATTGATTAGCGAGGTTTATACTTACCAGGACTTCTTAATCAAAGAAATGTTCGATAAAGCGAATGAAGTCTTTTCAGAAGTGAAACAGCGGTTGACAATGTCGGCCACGCCTTTCCAGGTTGCGCAAAATATGTCCGCGTTCATTTTTGATTTGTTCGAGTATAAGCAAGGCATAACCAGTGTTGAAATCAAACTTGATGAAGTTTGGAAACTAAAAGCGGGTGTATGTCAGGACTTCGCCCATATGTTATTGGTCATGCTTAGAATGGCAGGTATCCCATCGCGTTATGTAAGCGGTTATATCTGCCCAAAGAACAGAGATTTGCGTGGAGAAGGCGCTACTCATGCATGGGTTGATGCTTATATTCCGTATCATGGATGGATAGGTTTGGATCCTACAAATAATTGTATTGTTAGCGACAGGCATGTACGTCTGGCTGTGGGAAGAAATTTTTCGGATTGTACGCCTGTTAAGGGAACTTATAAAGGCCCATCCGAACATACCCTGGAAGTTTCCGTCACGATTGAAAACGGAACGGTTAAGCCTGCAGATGACCGAAACGGAACAGCGCCGTTTTTTACATACCAGGTCCGGAATCAAAATAGTGAAACGAATTCTTACCGGAAGTATCTGGAAATGCAGCAACAGCAACAGCAGCAGCAATAGTAAAACGGCTTTTCATACTGAGCCTCCTTAGAATCAACAAAATACCAATTCCTTACACCAACTTTTTATTCCACACTACTTCACCACTATCGACATTTTCGAATCATTTAAGCGTGGCTCATAATGAAAGGTCGTTACGCCGCTCACCTTTTTGCCTTTTTTGCTGATCATCCTGGAAGCGTATCCATTTTCATCCATTTGGTACTCGTAGTTCAGAATATATTTCTGTTTGCCGTTCCTACCCGTAGAGACTACTTTCTTAACAAGCTTTTGTTTACTACGGCCAACAAGGTTGTTTATGTTTCTTCTGAACTTTGTTTCCTCTGGGAGATCATAAGACAGATCACTGTCATAGTACGTAAATTCCTTTGTGTTGTATAAGATACCACTTGTATAAGTCGAGACTTTCCTGACGACGTCATCTTCATATTCATAGCCTATGCGAAATGTATCAGATGAGAAGGAAATACGTTTTTCGCTTATAAGGTGCCCTTCTTTATCATACTCAAACACGTGGTGAACAGTATCAGGTGTATTGGGGATATACGAAGAAGTGGCCGTTCCACTTATTAACTTGTTTTGATTGTCAAGCCTTCCTTTGAATTCGTACACATACCTCTTCTCCTCTTTGCTAAACTCTCTGATAATTACACTATCATTTATGAAATCGTAAGAAGAGATATCACTATCAGTCTCCTCTGTGGTAACCTTCTGCGCTTCATTAAAATTAAATTCTGTACGTAACTGAGGGTTGGTAGAATATGACCAGCTATTCAGTACTTTATTCACAGATACAGTCGATTTCTGAATGGTGTGTTTATTACAGGACACATAGATAAAGGTGATAGCGAGAATCGCTACCAGCAAAAGACAGAGGCGCATGATTAAGGTTTAATGATTAAAGGAACCTGATTATATGAGTGCTGCTAGAGCATCATTGTGAGACCAAAATTATCTGCTGCATCAACGATCCCCTACCCGTAACCAATATCTGGCAGAAAATGGTGAGTTGTGAGTAGTGAATAGTCAGTTGTGAGTGGTCAGTTGTGAGTGTCAGTGGTGCGTGTCAGTGGTGGATCGTTAGTTGTTGCTGTGAATATTGAAGACTGAGTTCCCTTAGAGGCGCTTGACTGAGTTGACACAATAATTTTGAAATGAACATCCTAGCCTTATCAGCTGTACCCATTCAGCCATTTACCCACTGACAACTCCAACTGGCGACTGACAACTTACCACTCACCACTCACAACTTACAACGTACAACTCACCACTCACCACTCACTATTTCTTACTTTTGAAAAAATATGGATATGTATTCGACTTTACTATCAGAGGTTAGCAATGGAAT
>DAINQQ010000236.1:0-8633 GCA_036742645.1 Flavitalea sp. | reverse complement strand
GTTCACCTGCGGATAAGCCATGCCGGTAATTTCCCGGTTGGTCTGCAGTTGTATGTCAACATTGGCCAATGCATTCTTGACCTCCACATTATTTTTAGCGGAATAGTCAACGGCTTGCCTGGCAGACAACTCATGACGGGTCTGCGAAAAAGCGCACATGCCTGCCGTTACAGTGATGGTGGCCAGAAAAGTTCTGAGAAGGCCTGTTTGATAAGGTTTCATTTTTTGTGTTGCTTTTTTAGTCTTTCCTGTTGATATTTCAAAATCAGTTTGTGTCCTTTCAATGAAGCTATACCATAAAGGAAATGCTCCAGGAGTTGGCGTTCCACTTCTGCCACGTTGTGTTTCTGGCCTATATAAAATTCGGGATTGAAGGACATGAGCATACTTTCGACCCTAAAACGGGATAAAATTTCGGAGTTGATTTCAGGCCGGTACAGGTCCTCTTTTATTCCTCTCTCAAGATTCTTAAAAACGATATTATACAGGTACTCGTTCTTGTGTTTTAAAAATCTCGAAAAAGCCTGTGGATGATATTTTTGCATATCGAAAATCACGGAGGGATGCATGTTGCGAAATATTTGGTCGGCAATATCCATCGACAAGAAGATTTCCTCTACAGCATTTGCGGAACCACTTCGATTTCTATCACAATTCTGCTTGTTGAAACTGAGCGTTTCTTCCAGCACGGCATCAACCAGTTCATTTTTATCGGCGAAAAACTGATAGATTGTTTTTTTACTAATCCCTAACGAATTGGCGATATCATCCATGCTTACACTTCGAAGGCCATATCGCATAAACAGCTCATCAGCTTTTTGGCGGATGCGATCCTTGGTATTTATCTCTATGATCATCATAAGCGGCGACAAAACTATGGAAACTTTTTTCGTAACCAAAGTTTCCAGCGTTTTTTTCTGGAAAATTCTTCTTTGTATTTTTTATTCGGCAAAATATTTTGATGAATGGTTGGACGTTTTTTCCTCATCAAGGGCCATTTTGGAATACTTACCTTTGACTCGCTAATAAATGTATCATGAAGTCTTCCTTTGCATTGCGGAAATTGTTTCAATACTTTTTGCAGGGTCTGATCATACTGGCGCCAATTGGGATAACTATCTGGGCGGTAACGGCTTTATTCAATTTTATTGATAACATTTTACCTGATCTTATAGGCCAGCTTTTCCCGCATCTGCTAGGTACAGACGCTCAGGGCAACCCGCGCAATATTCCTGGCCTTGGCTTTATTGTCGTTATCGTTATTGTGATCCTTGTTGGCTATATATCATCCTCGTTTATTGTTGGCCGCCTCGTTGCATTACTTGATAAAGTTTTAGAGCGTGTTCCAGGGATCAAACTGATTTATTCCACCGTAAAGGATTTCTTTGAAGCCTTTGCAGGTAACAAACGTAAGTTCAATAAACCGGCGCTAATTAATATCGGCGCACACGATGTGTGGAGAATTGGATTTATAACTCAACAAGATGTGAGCGATTTTGGACTTCATGAACATGTTGCTGTTTATGTTCCCAAATCGTACGCTTTTACGGGTGACCTGTACTTCGTAAAAAAGGAACGCGTCAGGGTATTGCCAGAACTAAGCTCTGGAGACGCAATGAAATTCGCCATATCAGGCGGTGTTACAGATATTGATGACGACGGCGTTCACCACACTTTTTCAGCAGCAGCGCAAAAAAAATAGACCAGGATGAAGCGGATCGTAATGTGCTTGGTGCCGGTTTTGATCTGTGCCAAAACCTATTCGTGGGGTTTCTATGCGCACCGGCAGATCAACACATATGCGGTCTTCCTTCTTCCCCCAGAGATGTTGGTACTATTCAAACCCAATATTCAGTTCTTACATGAGCACGCCGTTGATCCCGATAAAAGGAGGTATGCAGTTGCTGAAGAAGGCCCCCGGCACTACATTGATATTGACCATTACGGAAAATTTCCTTTTCCGACACTACCTCATGCATGGAATGATGCGGTACAAAAATATTCGCGTGATAGTTTGATGAAGCGCGGCATCGTACCCTGGTGGATACAAACTATGCTCTATAGGCTGACAAATGCCTTCAAAGAAAAAAACCAGGTAAAGATTTTAAAGCTGTCAGCGGAGATCGGGCATTACATAGCTGATGCCCATGTTCCCTTACACGCATGTAGTAATCATAACGGCCAACTAACTGGTCAGCATGGCATTCATGGATTTTGGGAGTCGAGAATACCTGAACTGCTTGCCGAGAAGGAATGGGATTTTTTTATCGGGAAGGCGAGACATTTATCCGACCCACTGGAATTTACCTGGCAACGCGTACTTGAAAGTGCCGCAGCGTCGGACAGTGTTCTATCAGCCGAAAAGAAATTAAGCAACCTGTATCCGTCAGATCAAAAGTTTTCGTTTGAAAACCGCAATGGAGTTCTCGTCCGGCAATATTCTGCAGACTATACAATTGCTTACAATAAGCTGATGAATGATATGGTGGAGCGGAGAATGCGCCAATCCGTTTATGCCGTGGCTTGTTTCTGGTATACTGCCTGGGTAAATGCAGGCCAGCCAGACCTTAAAAATCTTACTAATAAAACCTTCGATGAAACCGATCTACAGGAATTTGAAAAACTGAACGCAAGCTGGAAAAATATGCAAGGGTCGGATAAAATATGTGAATAGATCGAGATTGAATTCGCCTCGGTGGCCTGAAATAAATACTTTTGCAACTCTTTTAACTTTTAAACTGTTGCAGAGGTGATGCATAATTTTAACGCCGGACCGAGTATTCTTCCCAAAGAAGTGTTTGAAGAAGCCAGCAGGGCGGTTCTGAATGTTAATGATACCGGATTATCAATCCTGGAGATTGGTCATCGCACGGATGCTTTCAAGGCAGTAATGGAAGAAGCGATCAACCTTGTTAAAGAACTGATGGAACTTGATGATCAGCATGAGGTGATGTATTTACATGGCGGTGCCTCGACACAATTTTTCCAGGTTCCTATGAATCTGCTGAATGAAAATGAAATTGCTGCTTATACCGATACCGACATCTGGGGCGCAAAAGCCATCAAAGAAGCAAGGTTGTTTGGTCATGTGGAAGTTGTATGTAGTTCAAAAGAAGCTTTATATAATTATTTGCCAAAAAACTTTTCGGTTCCAAAGACTGCTAAATATTTACACATTACTACCAACAACACCATCTATGGTACGCAATGGCAAGACCTGTCTTTTTTCTATGAAGCCGGCGTTCCCCTGGTTGCCGATATGAGCAGTGATATACTTAGCAGGCAAATCGATTTTAATAAGTTCGATTTAATTTATGCAGGAGCGCAGAAAAATCTTGGTGCTGCAGGAGTAAATCTTGTTGTTGCAAATAAGAACATATTAGGTAAGGTAAACCGGAAGCTTCCTGTAATGATGGATTACAGAAACCATATTGAAAACGGTTCCTTGCTTAACACTCCTCCTGTTTTCGCCGTGTATGTTTGTTTGCTCACTTTGCGCTGGCTTAAAAAATCAGGCGGCGCCGCGGCACTTGAAAAAATCAATGAACAAAAAGCAAAATTATTATATGACACCATTGACAGCTTACCTTGCTTCAAGGGAACCGTCGCCAAAGAGGATCGTAGTAAAATGAATGCTTGTTTTGTAATGAACGATCCAACTCTGGAAGAGGAATTCCTTGAAGAGTGCAAAAAGAATGGAATGGTGGGTGTGAAAGGCCATAGAACAACGGGCGGATTTAGGGTATCAATGTATAACGCATTGCCGCTGTCTTCAGTTCAGGCTCTCACAGATTTAATGAAGAGTTTTGCAAGTCGAAAATAATTTGATTCAACTAACTTAGATAGAAATGGCCTTAATAACTGCTTTTAAAGCGCTACGTCCACAACCGCAGTATGCCAAACACGTGGCATCCCGACCGTACGATGTCTTAAACAGTAAGGAAGCGAAGGAAGAAGCAGCAGGTAATCCTTTCACTTTTTTACATATCACTAAATCAGAAATCGATCTTCCCGAAAACATAGAGATTCACTCACAGGAAGTGTATGACACAGCGAAGAAAAATCTGAATGCTTTTTTGCAGCGTAATATTTTATTTCGCGAAGAAAAGCGCTGTTATTATATCTACACGTTGGTTATGAACGGCAGGAGTCAAACCGGTTTGGTATGTGCCAGCTCGGTGGAGGATTATAAAAACGACATTATCAAGAAACATGAATTTACCAGACCCGAAAAAGAACAGGATCGAATAAACCATATAAAAACAACCGGTGCGCAAACCGGAAATGTTTTTCTTGCTTATAAGAATGTGCCGGAAATAGATTCGATAATTGAGTTGTGGAAGAACAATCATGACCCTGTATATGATTTTATCGCGGATGATAATATCAGCCATTCTATCTGGGTTGTAAATGATAATTCGGTTATCAACACGATCAGCAAGCTTTTTCTTACAGAAGTAACACATACATATATCGCGGATGGACATCACCGCGCAGCATCAGCCGCTAAAGTGAGAAACTCACTGGGCAGCAAGGCAACTGAAGAAGCAGATTACTTTTTGACCACTTTGTTTCCCGCCAGTGAATTGCAGATACTGGACTATAACCGTGTAGTGAAGGACCTAAACGGATATTCACCAGAACAACTGATTAGCCATTTGCAGGACGATTTCCTGATTACTCTAAATCCTGAACCCTTCCGTCCCTCGCAGTTACACGAGTTTGGCATGTTCCTAAAAAATCAATGGTATATCCTTACTGCAAGGGAAGGAACTTATACAGATGATCCCATAGGAATTCTCGATGTAACCATTCTATCAGACAACATCCTGGATAAACTTTTAGACATAAAGGATCAGCGGACGGATAAGAGAATTGATTTCGTCGGTGGCATCCGTGGCCTCGCAGAACTTGAAAAAAGAGTAACATCTGGCGAAATGGCTGCAGCTTTTAGTCTACATCCCGTAACCATAGACCAGCTATTTGCTATCGCCGATAGCGGAAATGTAATGCCTCCGAAAAGTACCTGGTTCGAGCCAAAACTTCGCGATGGATTATTGACACATCTTATATATGAAGGAAGTGTTGATTAAACACCGCAGGACTTATGTGTAACCCGGCCTTATTACAAGCTCCCTTCAGCAGAGACAAAAGGGTTTTCGATGTTGTTAAAAGAATTTGTGATCTATTGCCATGGCTTATCTTTGAAGGCCGCAATTTGTAGAAATAAATGGATTGCGGGCATAATAGTTGCCGACATTTTCAAAAAAAATATTCAATGAAGCAATTACTTTTTGTACTGACCCTCCTTTTAATGATAGTTTTTTCAGGAAGCGGCCAGGATAGCTCGGCGCATCAGACTGCAAAAACCTTTATCCGCCAGGGTGATTATTCAAATGCCATCCTGGTGTTGAATAAAGCGTCGCAGTCTGACCCGGCAAATTTTGAAATCAAAAAGGATCTCGGTTTTGCTTATTATATGCACCGTGACTACGTGAAAGCACTCGAAACTGCAAAGCCGCTAACGGAAAGCGATAAGGCGGATGTACAAAGTTTCCAGATATTGGGAATGGTGTACAAGGCAATTGAAGAAAGAAAAGAATGCGAGAAGATGTACAAGGCCGCGATAAAGAAATTTCCGAAAAGCGGTGTGCTATATAATGAATATGGAGAAATGCTTTGGAGCAAAAAAGAATTTTCAGACGCGGTCAAACTGTGGGAAAAGGGAATTGAAGTTGAGCCGAATTTCTCAGGGAACTATTACAATGCAGCGAAGTATTACTATTTCTCAGTTGATAAAGTATGGGCCATCGTATACGGCGAAATTTTCGTAAATCTTGAGAGCTATAGCAAGCGTACGGCTGAGATCAGAACTCTTTTGCTTGATGGATATAAGAAACTGTTTGCCGATGCAGACATCATGAAAAATCAGGATACAAAGAACGAATTTGCAAGGGCCTTTCTCGAAACCATGAGAAAGAATTCTTCTGTTGTAAGTAAAGGTGTTACTCCTGAATCGCTTGTAGCGCTTCGAACAAGATTTGTTCTGGATTGGACGACGGCCAATGCCGCCCGCTTTCCCTACCGCTTGTTTGACTATCATATACAATTGCTAAAAGCGGGGATGTTTGATGCATACAATCAATGGATATTTGGAATTGCTAAAGACCTCGCAGCTTTCCAGGTGTGGACGACGACGCACACGGATGAGTACAATAAATTCAATACGTTCCAAAAGAATCGCGTGTTCAAATTGCCTGAGGGACAGTATTACCAGAGTGTTGCTGCGAGATAGTAGGGCAGTGTGAGTTGTCAGTGGTGAGTCGTGAATGGTCAATGGTGAGTTCTGAGTTGTCATCCGCTACAATGACAGAGGACATTTGCATCTAAGAATGTACAACCAATAAAGGCTGCAAACTCAGTTGATACGCCTAATTGCGTCATTATGTTTCCTGTGTGTTCCCGGGTTACCATTTCGGTTGTTATAACAATGCTCATTCTCACTTTTGCCCATTGACTATTCACGATCACTACTGACAACTCACTACTCACAACTCCCTTTGATTATTTATACATATTTGGTAATTTGAAAAGGATTAAGTTACTGTTTCATTCTAACATTGCCCATTATGACCGACCCCAAACGTTTGTTCGATTGCCTGGATTACAATCTTGAGAGATCGCCGCTTACCGACATGCTTGCCGCTAAGGAAAATGGAAAATGGCGTACCTATAGTACACAGGAGGTTAAGGACACCGTGGATAAACTTAGTGCCGGATTGTTGAAACTGGGAATCGGTCAGGGTGATATGTCCGCTGAAGGCCGTGATAAAATAGCTCTTCTTTCCAAAAATAGGCCCGAATGGGTTATGGTTGATCTCGCAGTGCAAAAGATCGGTGCTATCCTGACACCGATTTATCCAACCATTAATGTCAATGAACTCGAGTTTATTTTGAATGACGCGCAGGTGAAGATCGTCTATGTGAATGATCAGGAGTCTTACCACAAAGTCCTTAGCCTTAAGGATCGTGTTCCGTCGATCAGGCAAATCTACACATTCGAACAGGTGGTGAATGCCATGCACTGGAAAGAAATGCTGGTGCCTGTTACCGATGATCTGGAGAAAACTATCAAATCGATATCTGACAAGCTTGGTTATGAGGATCTCGCTACGATCATTTATACGTCAGGCACCACTGGGAAACCTAAGGGAGTCATGTTATCGCACAAGAATATTTTGAGTAACGTGATGGCTTCAATTCCCTGCTTCCCGCCAGGAGAAAATATGAAATCACTGAGCTTTCTGCCGCTGAATCATATTTTCGAAAGAATGGTTACCTATTTATATTTATTTAAAGGCATTTCAATTTATTACGCGGAGAGTCTTGAATCAATCGGCGATAATCTAAGAGAACTGAAACCACATTTATTTACGACTGTACCGAGGTTGTTGGAAAAGGTATATGACCGTATAATGGGCAAGGGCGCTGAACTCACAGGGGTCAAAAAGAAGTTATTTTATTGGGCACATGATCTCGCTACAAGGTATGAGATCAACAAGAATATGGGCATTGCTTATAATGTCCAGCTCGCATTGGCGAACAAGATCATCTTTAACAAATGGAGGGAAGCACTAGGCAATAATATCCGATGTATTGTGTCTGGCGGTGCGGCTTGCCAGGTTCGGCTGATAAGAATTTTCACTGCCGCTCAAATTCCTATTCTGGAAGGTTACGGTTTAACAGAAACTTCGCCAGTGATCAGTGTGAACAGTTTCCAGGTAAAGGATAGAATGTTTGGTACCGTTGGGCCATTGTTGGCTAATGTGCAGGTGAAGATTGCAGAAGATGGCGAGATTTTATGTAAAGGTCCGAACATTATGATGGGCTATTATAAGAGTCCACAATTAACCGCTGAAGCGGTTATTGATGGTTGGTTCTACACCGGTGATATCGGAATGATGGTTAACGACAATGGAAAGTCGCCGGGTAGATTCTTGAAGATAACTGATCGCAAAAAGGAGTTGTTTAAAACAAGCGGCGGAAAGTATGTAGCGCCTCTGGCAATTGAAAACAAAATGAAGGAATCAATGTTTGTAGAGCAGGTGATGGTAGTGGGAGCGGATAAAAAATTTGTTGGAGCATTGATCATACCATCGTTTCCAAATCTGAAAGAGTGGGCACGCCAACATGGGATCAATGATACCCGTAACGAAGCATTACTTAGAAATCCGAGGGTCATCGATATGTACGCCGACCTGGTAGAAAGTTTTAATAAATATTTTAACCCGGTTGAGCAGATAAAAAAATTCGAATTGCTTCCGACCGAGTGGAGCGTTGAAACGGGCGAAATGACGCCGAAGCTCAGTTTGAAAAGAAAGGTTGTAATGGAAAAATTCCGCGACGCGATCGAGAGAATATACAACTAAGCAAATTTGAAATTTGAAGATTTGAAGATTTGAAAATGTGTTTAGCAGCATGAGGGTTGAGCAAGCATTTAATTGCCGGATCATTGTTTACTATTTATCCCACATTTTCAAATCTTCAAATTTTCAACCACATTTTCAAATTTTCAAATTTTTCAAATTTTCAAATTTTCAAATTTTCTTGCCAGCTTTCCCAGTATCATCACT
>DAINQQ010000235.1:0-8646 GCA_036742645.1 Flavitalea sp. | reverse complement strand
CAACGGAGAATATTTTGAAAAACTTTCTGTCTTGTACCTTCATGGCAATTCATGGAAATCATGCAGTTACTCATTTAGCTACCAGGTTGCTCTCGTATGCAATTTCATCGCATGAATTCCGTTTTAGTAGGGTAACCCTTTGAAAAATTCGTACATGCCGCCTTTATACCCTAACAAGCTGAAAGCAATTGTCGGTGAGTTTTACCTTATGGAAAGCAGGACAAACAACCGCAGTAAAAAAGCCCACAAAAAAATACAAAGTTGGAAAGCGTCGCACCAAGCTGTAGACGCAGACGAAAATTATCACGAACAGTTTGAAAACCTTGTAAAATTTTCCTTTTTCAATATGGTCTCAAATGCATATGTTTTGGTGCATGAAGACTATTTTGAACGCCCGCTCAAAAACTAACCAGATACCTGTGCGTTCATTGTTTTACGCTGCTTAGAAGAAATTTTACATTCGATTGATAGAACCTGCTGAAATACCAATTCTGGTATGGGCGGGGAATTGGTTGCGTTAACAGTTGGGATTGCGTAGAGTCTGCAACGGCATTGTGGGCGAGTTGTTGAATGTTATCGAAGTAATCCTGCAAGTTTTTCAAACCATCTTTATTGCAAACGGCTCCATGTCCCGGAACATAAGTAGCGATCGACTGATCGTCATAGATATGTTTCAGGCTTGCCTGCCAGCTGGCAGGTTCGCCATCGGCCATCCATGGATGTCTTTGTACAAATAACAGATCACCGAGAAAAGCAATTTTTTCTGATGGTATTATCAAGGCAACATCACTGCCTGTATGGCAATTTTTGTACTCTACCAGCTTCACATCTCTTTTTGATCCCATGATCCATAATGAATCATTGAATACAACATCCGGTAAAGTAAGCTTAAGATTTCCAATAGACTCCATCATTCCCTCGTAGTAACCGATCCATAAAGGCAGCTCTTCGCGATCTCTGCCTGTAGACGAATTATATATCTTTTTGGTAGCTTTCAACATGGCAGGAGCATGTTGTCTCTCCCACTCCTGTTGCTCGGGTTCAATGCGGGCAATCTGATCACGGGTATATGTTGAACTGATGATTGTCGCAAAGGGAGTGAATTCCTGGTTGCCCCTTATGTGATCATTGTGAAAATGACTGTTGATGACTAATGTAACCGGCCTGTTGGTAAGCTCCTCGGCAACTGCTCTTAATTCCTTAGCGGCTTCTGGCGTCATAAAGGGATCAAAAACCAGAGTCTTGTCGCCCAGGTCTACGATACCCGCATTACAAATCGCTTTTCCGTATTGATCATTGTGAATAGCCGCCCACACGCCTGGGGCCAGTTGCTGAAGCACAAAATTTTCTGAGGGCTTCGCTTTTTTTCTCTGTGAGAAAATTTCTTTAGTGGAAAGGCAGAAGCAAACCAAAATGAGTAAGACTCTTATCATGCATTATTTTTTGTAGTTAATGCAGGTATCAATCAGTCGTTTTTGAGTGGGATATCAGACCTTGTGAGGGAATAAGGAACCGAAAAGATATGAAAAAAAGCCTGTATCGCAAATAGTTTGGACCGATTACTTACATTGGCTTGGCAGACTGGAAAGTAGCTTCATCCGTTTTCTCTGAGGCATCAGCATCCATCAGGATCTTCCACGTTCCATTTTCTCTCCGAAGTAATACATGGAACTTTCCATAACCGTTGCGCGACGTACCATCCGGTTGAACGCTCGTGAATTTATAATAACCTACCTCAAAGGCTTTATTATAAGAGGCGATTCTCTGGGTAAATCGCAGTTCAATGGTTCTTTTCCGGTTTGCTTTTATCGTGCTTTGATTACCCTGCTCAGTTTCCCTGTAATACCGGTCATATCCATAAAGAGTGTTTCCATCCTGGACCACGCGCGTCATTTCCTTGCTATGAACAGACATAAATCCTTTCGTATCCAGATTATTAAAAGACTGTATGAAGGGTTTCCACACCTGCTGATTGATCTGTTGTTGCAGACTGTCAGCCTGTGCGTATGCGTAAGACTGTGCACAAGCTATCCCTATAAATACGAAAATTATCCTGTTCATATTTTTTAATATAAATGTATACAATCGCGTCACGGGTATTGATTTTTTCCACAAGATTTATAAGTGTAAGCCTGTGTTCTGCCTAGAAATTCAATGCTTTCCTTGCTTTACTTAAAAAAAATCTGTACCTCCGTTATAGTCTTTCGATTCAACCTACGAAACAAACCTAGATTATGGCTACCCCTGCCGTGGATACTCCGCGCTATTGGAATTTTATTAAATCCATAGGAATCTCTCCTGAGATGCAAGAGTATGAGGTTCGTAAAATGAGCCTTTTCAATCAACTCAATTTTTTCGGTATTGCGATGGGTCTTATTGTTCCCCTGATAGGCATGTTCGCGCTCAAGCATTTTCCTCCCCTGGCATGGTACGCCGCCGTATCCCCATTAGCCATCGGCATCATCGTATTATGGTTAAACTACGAACATTACCACGAGTTTGCCAGGATGGTATACTTCAGTTTTTACCCGGTCGTTACCTGCCTGGTGTATTTGGGAAAGGCCGACGTTGGCATTGAACTGTTTTTTATCCTATACGGTGTCATGTCGGTTTTCTTTTTGCAGCAACGGACCAATATCATAGTTTCCCTGTCTCTATCAATGTTATGCTACCTGATAGCTGCAGTGGTTCCACATAATTTTTATTTCAGCCTTGCATCCGCGAATTATGGGTTCTTTGTGTTTAACCACCTGCTGGCCATCGGATTTATTTTTTACACGTTGTACCTCGTCAAAAAGGAGAGCACGGATTATCAACACAGCCTCATTGTAAAAAGCGAGGAGCTTCGTCGTCGCAGCCTGGAGATAGAATGCCAGGCACAAGAGATTGCCGAAAAGGCCGCTCTTCTCGAACAGCAGACCTATGAGCTAAGTGAGTTGAACCAGGTAAAGAACAAACTCTTCTCAGTTATAGCTCACGACCTGAAAACACCTATGTATGCATTGAGAAATGTATTTCTTTCGATGCAACAGGCGAAACTGCCTGGGAAAGAAATGAAGATGATGTTGCCGTCCATCGTTAACGAGATGAACTATACTACCAGCCTGATGGAAAACCTGTTGCAATGGGCTAAGACGCAAATGAAGAGTTCATCAGTTCACCCGGAAGTAATTGATATAAAAACGATGATCCAGGAAGCGATGACGATATTACAACTCCAGGCTAGTAACAAAAAGATATATCTCGAATCGAGAATAGATTTTCCACTGTATTGCTATGCAGATCGCGAAATGGTGAACCTGGTTTTGCGTAATCTGCTGTCAAATGCCATAAAGTTTACTCCGGAGAATGGAAAGGTTATGATCGACGCGGCAGATAAGGCGTCGTTCGTTGAAATATTTGTTCAGGATACAGGCATAGGAATGAGCTCGGAGAATATTCACCGGCTATTTGCTGACATGTATTACACTACGAAAGGAACGGCCAGCGAAACTGGCACCGGTCTGGGATTGAAGCTTTGCAAACATTTCCTCGAAAAAAATGGCGGCGCGATTTATGTAAAGAGTAATCCAGGTGAAGGAAGTATTTTTTCATTCACGCTGCCACGATATAATTCAGAAAATTAATGTCAGGCCTTTTCTAAAGCATTAAGTTCAAAATCAAAACTATCTTGAAGAATTCCATGTCTTGATTGTATACGAAATTCCGAGCCAAAAGAATCTTGAATACACCTCTGGATCGCCGATAGAATCGTCGTCAAAATGATTTTTAATCCCCAGGAAATAACCGGCATTAATACCCATCGATCTGTATGTACCGTTGAGTTGGAAACTGATACGCAGATCCGATCGGTTTGCGTATACATCGTATTCTTCATTTAGTTTTTCTCCAGTCTGTGTATATACTGCGTCTATTTTTTCATCACGGTCAATGCAATACGCCAGTTCCAAACCTGATCTGAAATCCAACGTAACTCTTCGATCAATTATTCTATATCCGGCATAGGGGGTGATTCCAATAAATTTGCTCGTTACGGTACTATTGCCTGTAGCAGGAAATACCGCGCTGCTAATAACAGAAGGCGAGATTAGGTAATATCCGCTTTACTTTGAAGTGATTGATAGGCCACAGCCACGCCATAAATCATTTTCTTCTTAGTAACTCGTTGAATATGGCAGGAAAACTCATATGAAAAGCCACTATGTTTTCCAAACAAACTATAAACTTGAGGCTGTGGACTTGGAGATAGTATAATCCCGGTCATCTTCCGGGCGTCATCTCCGGCAAAATAATGCCAGCCTGAATTGGCATTAATTCCTAACTCAATTTGTTGTGCATTTGTATGCGATGTTATGCATGTTAGAATCAGGAAGGCCGTGATTGATTTTATTTGCATTGGCAAGTGACATCATTTTTGAACAAACCGATGCATGCGTTGGATCAATATTGCAAAAGTTTTTCGGCCGGTAGATATTTCCTGTAGTACTTAATGCTATTGGTTAAATGCCTGGTATAAACTCAGGCAGTGAAGTTGAGTTACTCATTCGCACTTACTCTCCAGATAGCATTACTAACGTCATCTGTTAAGAGCATCGAACCATCGGCCAGGAATGCTACACAAACCGGGCGTCCGTGAACTTCAGCGTCAGATAGGTCACTGATAAAACCTGTCAGGAAATCCTCGGGCGGACCGGACGGTTTGCCGTTACTGAAGGGCACAAAAATGACTTTGTATCCGGATAATATAGAACGATTCCAGGAACCGTGCTGCGCTACAAATGCACCGTTGTGATATTTTTCCGGAAACGCCTTGTGTATGTAAAAAGCTAATCCCAGTGAGGCAGTATGAGCTCCCACAGGCACATCGGGCACGAGGCTTTTAGCGACCATATGGGGTTGCTGCTGTTCCTTCCATCTTGGATCTTCGTGCTGCCCGAAGTAAGCGAAAGGCCATCCGTAAAATCCATCTTCCTTCACAGAAGTGATATAATCAGGAACTAATTCGTCTCCTAGCAAATCACGCTCATTGACCGCTGCCCACAACGTGTTTGTTCCAGGAGCCCAGTCCATACCAACGGGATTGCGAATGCCGCTTGCATAGATACGTTCTCCCGTGCCATCCGGGTTGACTTCAAGAATATTTGCCCTCCGGATTTCATTTTCTAATCCATGTTCGCCGATATTACTGCCTGCGCCGACAGCAATATATATTTTGTCTTTCGTTTGATTGCTAATGAGATTCCTTGTCCAGTGGATGTTCTTTTTTACTTCCCCGCCACCGTCTGGCAACACAACAATTTCTTTTCTTGATAAAACATCAATTTTGGTAGCACCCGGCGTGTATGGGAATTGCCAAAGTGCATTTGTATTCGCCACATAAAAACTCTTTCCAAGGATCAACATCCCGAAAGGCTGCTTCAATCCTTCCAGGTATACATGGCGGCTTTCAGGAATTCCGTTTTTATCAGCATCCCTGAACAACGTAATGCGGTTGGCACTGACTCCATATCCCTGCGTTCTTACCTTTCGCGACATCTTGGCGCCGACTTTCACAATGCCTTTTAATATGGTATTTGATTCTGTAACGAAAATATCTCCGTTATCCGCGACATATATCCAACGCGGATGGTCAAGGCCATCAGCGAATTTCGTGACAGTAAATCCCTGCGGAGCAACAGGAGTTTTTCCATCTTTCCATCCAACCACTTTGCTGAAATTTTTTGCCGATTTAGTCGCATAGGGTGGAGGCAAACTGTCAACATTATATCCGCTGGTAACTGTTGATCCGTTAAGCGCTTGCGGATTGTTGGTGATTTTGTTATTCCCACAGGCGCATATAAAAATCATAGTTAATAGGGAGAGGGTTATCACAGCAGAAACTTTTTTCATGATGATCAATTATTAAAGATTGATGTACATCATGAAAAAATTATGCCCTTGAAGATGAGCGGCATCGGCTAATTGGCTTGCAGGAACATCACCGCAGAATCTTTCACAACGTCTTTGGCACTTGATGCAGAAGAATGGATTAATTGATCGGGTTCAATTTTGCCTTGAATAATTTTGCCATGACGATCGGCCTCCTTGCATACAGTAAGTACAAGCATTGAACCGTTGGAGAGCGAATAAGTGGCATTGGCGGTAGTCAATCCTGCAGTTGGCTGCCCATACAAATACACATTTGGCTGACCTTTGAAAGATAGCGCTACAATCTCACCTGCACTAGACGTATTTTTTCCGACAAGCACGATGATCGTTTTCTCGTCTGATTTAAGAGTATATGGTGTACTCACCGTACATCTTGAATTTCTTCCCTGCATTACTGTTCCGTTGTGGTACCTCACAGGAATATTCTCGCTAGAGGAAACAAAGTAAGCATGTGTTCCATTTCCTAATAAAGGTCCGAGACCTGCCAGCATGGGCCAGCAATTGCCTCCCGTGTTTGTTCTGAGATCAATAATCCATTTGTTAATGTCCCGTTGGTCGAAACTCTTTATGATTGACTGTAGGCTGTCTGCATAACCCGTGCATATTGTCTCGTTTGTAGTTGCGATCCAGGGAACCTTCATATAACCGATATCATCCTCAATGAGCTCGTGGATGATAGCCCCATGGAGGGCTTTCGAAGATGTCGGAATCTTAGGACCATTGACATTTCCACTATAGATTGACGCTTTAATAGGAGACATTATAAAACTATGTTCCTCCTTTAGCTGATCAAAACACCAATCAACCGCTTCATATGCAGATTCACAATCCGAGGATTGATCCAATAGAGTTCTCGCCTTTTTAATCAGCGGTTCCCATTGAACAGAATCTTTCTTGTAATAATGTTGCTGCATGAGAGCAAGAGCCTCGTCCAGTAAAGCATTTGCATTATCGATACAAATACTGCGTTCGTTGCCGATGGGATTATTTTGCCCCAAACCCGGTTGGGAACACACTACAAGAAAAATGAAAAGCGCATATAGTACCCGCATATTTGAAGAGAAACGATTCTTTGCAATTAATGGGAGACCGAAACTCCAAATTTCCACAACTTCTTTCAATTGAACACAAGATTTCTTTGCGCGTCAGAACAGCTTATCAGTTTCGACTACCTTACGCTGAGCGATCAGTTTCTTGATAACATTCCGCTCGGTTTCCTCAATCTTCAACAAGCTGGCAATTTTATCAGTAAGAATTTCTTCGGACAAATCGAACGAAGAGTCGCTGAGCATGAGTTCAAGGCAATACGAGTAAAGTGCAAATTCATTGACCGGTTTGATGAGGGCGATAAGAAACTCAAGATACGCTTGTTCGTCAGCAATATTCGGCTTGTAAGTCGTATAATGCATGATTTCTTCTTTCACATTGAGTTCGGAACGCAGTCCGAAGCCTATGATCTTCCAGGCAACCTGGTCCAGCTCCGGATCCTTAAACACTTCATCTTTCAGGCAGCAATGAAAAAACAAATGGCATATTGCTTCTTCCTGCGTTGTCACATATTCTTTATACATCGTGTTAGATTAAATTTTTTTCAGTCTACGATCGAAGGTCGACCATAGTGCTTCCCCAGTTTTGTTCAATTGTTATGCCAGTGAACTCCTGATAAAAACTGCTAAAACAAAAAGACCACCATAGCGGTGGTCTCTGGCTTTGAAGCCATCAGATTATTTTGACGAACAGTTCGGCGAACTAGAAAGTTACCGAAGGTGTCCATGTTATATCTGTAGATTGCATGAATACCTCCTTTTTTTTGGTGAGGGATAAAAGTACAAAAAACCTTGCTTACAGATGCAAAATGAGATTTGTTTTTATATTTTTTTATTTGCTTTAACGATTAAAACTACTTCTTCTTAAACCACGACAACAACCGGTTCCCAGGGGTTTCCACATCCTCAATGGCGACCAGTTGTTTCGTATAATCGAACCGAAGATCTTCATGGATAGTGTCCAGAAGTTTATTGATTTTTTTCAGCTGTTGAAAATATAGGTTTCCGATTGCAACTGATTTTTGTATTGGAATTCTGGATTCCTTTAACTTTTTGCAGAAATGTAACAGCATTTCAATCTGCGATTGAGTGGAACCGGTATGCCGTCCATATTTATTCAGGGACCGTAGGATCCGGCGAAGGGTTTTCTTAGTGAGGTGTAAGTTCGAGTTCGGCAAGGTATCGAAGATTTCATCAACCTCGTGCCTGACGCTCTGAATATATTGCTGCTCATTGTGGGCTTCAAATAACAGGTAAGTGAGAAGCTCTTTATTCTCCTTTTTATACCTGGCCAGCCGAAGGCACAGTTCTTTAACTTCTGAGGGCTTGAGCGTATTTAATTCCTGTTTGATTTCGTTAACAGAGGCTGTTCGCATTTTGAAAAGTGAGGATGATGGAAATAGGGATGACGGATCCGACATCAGAAGAAGAATTGTTCTTTGACGATCTTTCCGTCCTTCACCTCGTACACAGCAATCTCATCCATGTTCGACCTGCCTACGCCCTTCATGGTAGCATCAAGTCCCATGGCGACGCTGAAGAAATTTCCACCAACTACAGGCTCGCTGCAATAGCCTCCATGAACCACCTCTACCATGTTGTTGAAATCATTTGCTTTCCTTTTGATTGCGTCGAGACCGCTCGCGTTTTGTAATCCCTGGGCAGCGGCCTC
>DAINQQ010000234.1:0-8659 GCA_036742645.1 Flavitalea sp. | reverse complement strand
ATTCTGGATCCAGAATCCAGAAGTCAGAAGTAAAATTCAGAATTCACCACTCACCATTCACAACTCACCATTCAATTGTTATGCCTGCCAGTGTAACCAGAGTACGTTGTACTGAAGTTAGTACACTCAAGAAGATATAGAGGTGCATTGACCTGGCTCAATCCGGCAGAAATTTTAATGAAGATTACTAAGAAAACTTCTTTTTTATTTTTTCAATTATCCCGGAATCTTTTTTATTTTTCTTTTCTTCACCAACCAGGAAGCCATAGGGCTGCAACGCAGGAATGTGATCACAAACGATCTTTAGAATTCCAAGAAGCGGGACGGCCAGGATCATTCCGGCAACACCCCAGATAAGCTCACCGAGAATGATACACAGGATCGTGAATAAAGGATTGATGTTCACTTCCGACCCTACAATCAATGGTTCGAGAATATAAGTTTGAATAAATTGCACCAGCGCGTAGGTGATGAGAATGCCAATGATCATTCCACTACCTCCTCCTTGTGTTAATGCCATAAGTACTGTTAAAGATGTTCCTGTGATATTTCCAACGAATGGAACTATCTCGAGAAGTCCGCAAAGTATAGCAAAGAAAATGGCGTTCTTCACACCGGCAATTGAAAATCCAATTCCATACATGATCCATAGTGTAACAATCATGACTGCCAGGCCAGAAAGATATTTGTATGCAACACTTGATGACTTTTGTATTACCTTTTCAGCATTGTCTCTCTCGTCAGCCGGAACAAGTTTCATGATGAACTTTTTCAGATGCGAACGATAAAATAAAAAAAGGAAGATATAAATCAATACGATCAAGGCGTTTGTAAGAACTCGCATCAAAGAGCTCATGAAACCAGTAACTGCATTGGGAATACCTCCGCCGCCTGATGATTGCTGCTTTTTTAAAATTTCCTGTTGCTTTTCAGGTGAAATGCCAAAGGTGTTACTGATCGTACTACGAAGCTGACCGATTGCATCTGTAATTCGTTTTTCCATTTGGGTTACATCTGCGGCGAGGTCTGAAATCTGCCATGCAAGCAATGCTCCAATACCTGCAAAAAATCCCAATAGTATAAGAATACAAATAATAGCTGCAAGAGCTTTATTTATTCCGCGCTTTTCCATTCTGCGGCTAAGGGGAAGAAATAACATCGCCAAAATCCCCGCGAATGCAACGGGTATCAGGAACGGACGTCCGAAGTAAAGTCCACAGATTACAAGGAAAAAAAGAAAAAGAACTTTAGTAGTTCTTGTTAGTAGTGGCGTAGAGGATCTTATCATGGTTCGATAGCCAAAAAAACTATGCCATCCTGTTTTTGCGACGGATTTCACAGATTAACACGGATTTAATCCGTGCAAATCGTGAAATCTGTGGCAACCCATTTTTAGAGCGAATGTTTTTTCTGAATCCTTATTGGCGTTCCAGACTTTTTTCTCACCAATTCGTTGTTCCTTGCAGGCACATGTTGTATGAGGGATTTTTGGGTAGTATACGGATGTTCATTCACAACAGGGATTACTTTTCCTATCAACTTATGAATATCAAATAAGAGTTCCTTTTCTTCTGCATCACAAAAAGAAACGGCAATGCCGTTAGCACCGGCTCTTCCTGTACGGCCAATTCGATGTACATATGTTTCGGGAACTTCGGGCAATTCAAAGTTTACCACGTGGCCCAGTTCATCCACATCAATTCCCCGGGCAGCAATGTCTGTTGCAACCAACACACGAATCTGACTGGCCTTGAAATTTTGCAAGGCTCTCTGCCTTGCATTCTGAGATTTATTTCCATGAATTGCTTCTGCGCTGATCCCGTGCTTCACAAGCTCCCTTGCCACCTTATCCGCTCCGTGCTTTGTGCGTGTAAATACCAAAGCAGTTCTAATTCTTTTATCTTTTAACAGGTGAATGAGCAGCGATTTTTTATCGTGCTTGTCGACATGGTATATGGATTGATGAATGGTGTCTGCAGTTGACGATACTGGTGTAACCTCAACCTTCACCGGGTTGATTAGAATTGTGCTGGCTAACTTTTTTATTTCCGGAGGCATGGTGGCAGAGAAAAACAAGGTTTGCTTTTTTTGAGGCAACCTGGTGATGATTTTTTTCACGTCATGCACGAAGCCCATGTCGAGCATCCGGTCAGCTTCGTCGAGTACAAAGATTGAAATTTGATCCAGGCTGATAAATCTCTGGGCGATAAGATCAAGTAGTCTGCCTGGCGTAGCAATCAAAATATCCACGCCGGATCGTAGGGCATCTGTTTGCGGCTTTTGAGGTACACCACCGAAAATAACCAGACTCCTGAGAGGAAGATATTTTCCGTAGGCCTTAAAGCTTTCTTCGATCTGGATAGCAAGTTCACGCGTTGGCGTTAGTACAAGTGCTTTGATGGATTTTAGCTTTGCGTGCGAATTCGTTTCGTTGGTACTTAATAATTGCAGCATCGGAATAGCAAATGCTGCAGTTTTGCCGGTTCCGGTTTGGGCACAACCAAGCAGATCGCGCTTTTGTACAACAACAGGAATTGATTGTTCCTGGATCGGGGTAGGGTTTGTATAACCTTCGTTCTGAAGAGCCTTTAGTATAGGCTCAATAAGACCTAATTTCTCGAATGACAAAATAAATTGTTTTAATAAAAAATGTAGTTTGGAGCTGACTACAAGCTCATGCTGAATCAGCAGCATATCATACTCTTCTGTAATTTTTACCAGCTTTTTCGCAGAGGAAAGAAGTGAATCAAAATGCGCGATAGAGAGGATATAATGCGCGAAGATACATTAATATTCGTGAGGTTGCGAATTTCTTTGGTCCTTATGCTATGATTCTATGACTTCCATGATTGTAATGCTATGTGGGTGAAGATTCTTTTTTTACCACACACATAGACACATAGAATTGACATAGAAAACATAAGATTACCCTTTGTCGAAGCTGATGCATTCCTTCAATTCTTTTTCGGAATAAGCGAGGTTGTATTGCTTTAATACATCATCAGGGACTCCATTCCATTGGTTTGGACGGTTGCCTACATAGCCAAGGTCTTTTACGCCCATCTCGGACGTATAAAAACCCGTTGCAGTAAGATTGCGCATCTGGTTAAAGAAGGAGACACCAGGAGCCATCTCGGGTTTAGCTTTATTAGGCCAGGCAATCTCATTCACTATTTCCATCTGTTGTGGTTTGCCACAATCCTTAAATGCTTTTTCATATCGGTTCAAACATTGCATATCCAGCCAACGCAATCCGCCACGCATAGGTGTTTGATAATGCGGCATGTCTTTCACGATAAACTCTATAAATTCAGGAACCCTGGCCTCGGAGGCACTTCCGCTTACTTCATCCTTCGGAATAATAATATCCCCCAGGATGGTGATGGTAGCCATTTCGTTTTCTGTAAAAAAAGTTTTCGACGTAAGGTCTTTGTATCGTTCCTGCTCAATTGGTTGCCTGTCCAGGGTAAACTTTTTTTCTGCACCTGCAGCGGCACCATTCGTTTCAGGTGCTTTCTTATCGCCATCCTTACACGCTTCCAAAACAACTCCTGCAGAAACAGTTCCTACTACAAGTGCTTTTATTGATTTCCTTCTATCCATAATGACACCTCCCTTAATTATAAGCTTCAGCGAGGATTTTATTTTATGAGTTAAGAATATTCAGCCTTCAGCATCTGTATTGTTCGGGTTATAAATTGTTTTTCTTCATTTGATCGATGATGTATTCAGAAGCACGCATTGATAGTGCAAGGATTGTCCATGTAATGTTTTTATCAGCCTGCGACACGAACTGACCGCCATCAACATTGAACAAATTTTTACAATCATGTGCCTGGCTCCATTTGTTCAATGCCGATCGTTTCGGATCATTACCCATTCTTACCGTCCCTGCTTCATGGATGATTTTGCCGGGCGATTCAAGTCCATAATCATTTTCCGGACCATCATCGGCTCCCCATGTGATCACCGCGCCCATGTTATGCATGATCTCTTTGAAAGTCTCCTTCATATGTTTCGCCTGTTTAATCTCATGCTCGCTCCATTTTACATTAAAACGCAAAACAGGGATCCCGTATTTATCTACCACGCTCGGGTCGATCTCGCAATAATTTGATTCAAGTGCAAGAGCTTCACCACGACCGGCCATGCCAACACCTGCACCATAGAAATAACGAATGTCTTCTTTTAGTGAAGCACCATATCCGCCGGCTTCTTTTTTCTTACCATTCACTACATACTTACCATTCAGGTTTTCCATACCCATTCCAAATCCATAAGCAGGTTGACCCATTCCTCCCCAGTATTCGATATGATAGCCTCTCGCAAAATCCAATTTCTTATTATCGAGCCACCAGGGCGAATAAATATGCATTCCGCCCACACCGTCTTCGTTGTAGCGTTTACGACCAAATAACTGCGGTAAAACTCCACCCAATGCGGCGCCTGTTGAGTCGTGGAGGTATTTTCCAACTACATTGCTATTGTTTGCTAAGCCGTTCGGATGTCGCTGCGATTTCGAGTTCAAAAGTAAGCGTGATGATTCGCAGGCACTGGCAGCCAATATTACTGTGCGACCCGTGACCTGGTACTCCATCATATCATCCTTATTAATATACGATACACCGGTAGCCAGGCCTTCCTTGTTAACAAGCACTTCGCGAGCCATCGTATTCGCAATCACGTCAACATTCCCGGTAGCGATTGCGGGTTTAACCAATACAGAGGAAGAAGAAAAATCTGCGTACACTGTACATCCCCTGTTACACTGAGAACAGAAGAAGCAAGCTCCTCGCTCGTCGTTAATTTGTTTTGTGAGAATCGATAAGCGCGACGGGATTACCGTCACGCCGGCAGTGCTTGCAGCTTTCTTAATCATTAACTCATGAAGGCGTGGCCTGGGAGGAGGAAGAAAAATTCCATCCGGTTCATTCTCCAGCCCCTCGACCGAGCCAAAAATTCCGATGAGTTTGTCTACTTTATCGTAGTAAGGTTTGACATCATCATAACTGATCGGCCAGTCGTCGCCGAGACCATCAATACTCTTCCGCTTAAAATCTCTTGGCCCAAAACGTAATGATATTCTTCCCCAGTGGTTAGTACGTCCGCCAAGCATACGTGTCCTCCACCAATCCCATTTGGTATTGTCCTTGTGAGTATAAGGTTCTCCATCGATTTCCCAACCCCAGTAAGAGGCATCAAAGTCACCGAATGGTCTAAACTTTGTACTGGCACCGCGTCGCGGGGATTCCCATGGATTTTTTAACTGGGTAACATTCTTGGCCGGATCGTACATGGGGCCCGCTTCAATCAAACATACTTTTAGACCTGCCTTTGCTAAAACATATGTAGCCATTCCTCCACCAGCACCGGAACCCACTATGACAGCATCATATTGTTTTGGTTGTTTTTTTACCTGCAGTCCACCCATATTTACTTTTATTTTACCATTAAGCCATAAATGTAAAATATACTGGTTTAGAAATAGAAAAATATTTTGTTTAAAATTTATGGCATGGCATTCCCTGTTCTAAAAACAGTAGTTTCCAGTAGATGATTCACCAGGAATTTCTTTTCCAAACTGTTATATGATACGAGGTCCGAATCTTTCCGGAACTGAGCATCTGAGAGATTATGAAAAGCATACTTTTCGGGAAATGATTTTTTAAGATTCATGATTGTTAACGGAATGATCTTATCAGTGCCCGGTACCGCATAGTAATATTTCCTTTCTCTTTTTATTCCTTTGCCCAGAGGGGCCTGATATCCTTGTAAAAAATCCACACGACACCGGGCTCAAGAACATGTATGATACGAAGTTGTGCGTTCGAACGATAGTCCCTTTTCCTGTAAGCGTATATGTTATCTTTAAAAAGTACAATTTTTCCGCTGTTATGCCTGATGCTGATAAATAGCCTTTCAACGATTTCGTTGAAGCGAATTTTATTTTTTTCATTTTTTGCTGCCGTTGAATAGGAGAGTACCCCATTTTCAAAATCGAGCTGTGTTAAGTAAATTCCGCTCTCTATTGCACATGCAAAAGCAATGAAATATTTTATCATGATAAATAGGTTGTGTTTATGAAATTTTGACTCATTGACATTCATATGCTTCAAACATTCAGTAGAATGGCATCTGTTTGAAGACTGTATAAGAGTCAAATTCGCTAAACACAGTGGAGAATGAGAAGGGATGTTTTATCTGTAACAAAAGAAGGTTGCGAAGCCGGAGGGCACTGCCGTAACTTGAAAAAATGATGAGGAAATTGAAATCCAGATAATTGAATTAGCAGCTGATCAACGCGTAGCGATTTAGATGGAGCCTCGATAATTCTGCGCTTAGTCTCTCGAACTTGCACTGGGCGGGATCGTTTTTACAAAGTGTTTTTTCTTTTTCCGACGAATGAATGTCAGACGATGAACCTGCGAAAATATCAATGCAGTGATGCAGGTAAACAGAAGCCCGAACCGGCAGTGCGAGATAAACAATTGCGAGTATGGCTAAACAAAATCCTTTCCATTTGATAAAGAGCAGAACTTTTATTTTTTAAAAGATCCTGGCCCTTTTCGGTCGAAGAATACAGGCGTTTAACGTTTCGTTATATATATCACCTTTGACTTTGTGAACACGTTCCCCCCAAACGTCTCTCTAAAAATTACGATGCAAAAAAGTTCGATATAATATCTGCCGGTTTTTTCACCTGCGAGTCTATTCACATTAACATAACGCGTAGAAGCTTACCATCATCAGATTGCAGGTCAGCACATTACTATTCAACATTTTTGACAATTAGCACATCAACATATTATCAGATTAGCTAATCAGTACATTACTGACTTGCCCTGAGACTACTATAAAACCCTTATAAGCAAATAAATAAATGTTTAAGAGGTTAATTATTAGCTGCGTTCTGGTATGCCGTCCGGCCAAATGCAATTTTTTTGTAAGCGTCAACGTTTTTTATTGGTACAAATCTGTTATCCAAGAAGACTAAACCCATTTTGTATGAACCCCTTTATTCAAAATGACCAGGATTACCTGGCAGCAAAGTTTCACATCAACGAGAGCCATGTTACGCAAGCATCTCACCTTGCTTTCTTAAAAATTCAAAGCTGGAAGTTTGCACTACGGACCCCCTCCATTGGAAAGCGTTACCGTAAGGAAGCGGAGGATATGTTAAAGCAGTCATTTTTTACCTTTGTACCAAACACCTATGTGTTAAGCGAAGAAGGATACTATCTTCTTCCTGAAAATTGATTACTAGATGTCGACTGTAAGAGTCTCACTAAGGAGCAGAAAGTCGATTCATAATGACGAACACAAAAAAAGCAGCACAGGTAGGTGTCGCTTTTTTTGTGTTCGTCATTTTTTATAAACTATTTCTGGGCCTTTCCCCTGTTAATAGAAGTTGCTGAATCAAGATGAGTTTTTAAAACTGGCAAGGTTCTCGTAGCAAAAGCTTTCACCTCGCCATCCGCGAGGTTGTTTGAAGCCTTCTCGAATTCCTTGATGTCTTTCTGGTGATCCTGCACCATCATACTGATATAGGCTTTATCAAATGCTGTTCCTTTTTTGTTTTGAAGATTTGTGACATGGCGTTTATGCTCAGCCGTTAATGAGTCTGACAGGGTTACGTTTTTTGTTGATGCCAAACTTTTTAATTCGTCGTTGGCCTTTCCATGATCACGTACCATCATTGCGCCATAGTCTTTTACTCTCTGGCTCTCAGCTTGCTGTTGGGCCAATTGTCCGAGCTGAACTTCCATCATGCCTCCGCTGGCAGCTTTGGTCATAAACATCGTCGTAGCACTATCCGCCGGTGCTGAACTCTGCGCGGTAGTTGGATTAATGGTTGACGTGTCTGCTGTTACTGATTCGTTTGAAACAGTGTCAGTTCCTCCGGTTTCGTCATTGCCTGCATTATTACATGCAAGCATGCCCCAACAGCAGAGGGTGGTTAACGAAATAATAAATATGCGCTTTTTCATAGATTTTATTTTAAAATGAAGAATAGATTGTCTGCACTGTAAATAATAATTCTTATGCCAATCAATCGACAGGAAGCTCTTCTTTGTGTCATTGTGCTCCAGTGTGGTCAATGTGGTGCTCTATCTGATCACGAATGTGCACGATCAACACAGCGACGACTTTCCCCTGGTAACAACTTTTGCAGTGCACGGCTGCAAGGAGCCCGCAGACTTCTGTAATAACAAGTGTAGCGCATCCGCCACTAATCGGGAAGCAGCACCATCGGATGGCATAAAAACTGCAATATTTTTCTGTAATAAATTTCTCACTTAAATCTTTTTATATGTCAGGACGTGGAGATAACAATAAGAGCGGATCAGCTGGTCGCGGGGCCAGCAATCAAAGTGGCCAGGCAAGAAATGAGGCGGAAAAAACCAGTAAATCGAACAAGAAGGACCAGAAGCCCGGGCGCACCAGCAACCAGGGTAGAAAAGAAAGCTCCGGGAAGGAATCGGGAAGCTCCGAAAGAAGTTCTTGATTGCAAATGCTGTTGTTGTGAAAACACCAACAACGAAGCAAAATTGAAAGAACGGAAGCATCGTGACCTTATTGAGATTGCAACTATTAATTCGGTCTTTTGGCTGTCTGCCTTCTCCGCTGTTGTTGGTGAAACACCAACAACGGAGCAAAT
>DAINQQ010000233.1:0-8663 GCA_036742645.1 Flavitalea sp. | reverse complement strand
ATTTCGTTGATAGTGCACTGAAACGCCTTGTTCAACTTCTGCTTCACCACCCCAGAAGATCGGAACCTTACCTTCCGAAACGAAATCATTCGCACCATACGAGAATTGATTCGTGCTATATCCTATCTGGATTAATTGCTTTGGAAATATAAAGCCCGAATTCGAGTTCTTTTCAACACGCTCTTTCGATAGCGGCTGCATGTTATAGTTAAATCCAGTAGAGTAAAGTATAGTATGTGGCTGCCTGTCTTTTGTACGGGGTGGAGAGTATCTTGCCGACAATTGCAAGTCCCAGTTCCTGTTTAATCGATATTGTAATCCCCCGCCCGCAAGTATAGACGCATAGCTTGCATCCTTGACAACATCTGTATTACCGAATTTAAATCCCTTTCGGGTGATGATGGCCAGACCACCTTCACCATATACAGAGAAATTTTTTACAACCGATACGCGGTATTTTGCCGTGAGACCTGCAATGTTCATCCATACATAGTGGATGTATTGGTCACCATTAACATATTTATATTCTACCCAGCTGACAGGCCGACAATAGCTGAGCTGGGCAGATAAGTTGTTGTTGATATGATAACCGATTAATAGAACCTGTACGGCAAGGTGTGGAATGCGAATCGATTCAGCCTGGAATCCGGGTTCAAGCTGTAAACTGGAAAAGCGATAGTTGATATAGCCCATGTTAAGGCCGATATAGGACCGTGATAAAAACCGCGGATATTGTGCACGTGGATCCTGCGCCGCCAGCCTGTGATCATAGAATGCTATAATCATAATTAATAAGGCCGTTTGAAAAATATTTGCTTTCATTTCCAATCGCGTCAAGTGCGGTTTTAAATCGTGCCAAAACCTGATTCAGAGAACCCAAATATATGCACTGCCGGGAATATCACCACAGCACGGTGACTTCGGAGATTGTTAACGGTTTATTCCTCCCTATATTTTTGGAAATTTAGATAACGACAGCCAGTTAACCTTACGGCTTACGGGCATAAACGGTTTCCGTTGCTTTCGTTTCATCGCCGTTGGGGGTAATATTGTATGCTGTAACGATCAATGTGTCTGCATCCTTCAATTCCATCTCGGTACGCCATCCCCATGGTTCAGGCATCTCAGCGCCACCATAGTTTCCTAATACAGAAAAAAGCATATCAGGTTTTTTGCCCTGGCAAAACATGATGCCTGTTCCCATATGAAAACTATCAACCCATGCCATTTGAAATTTATCATCACTGGTACTGAAACCGATAATTGCTATTCCACCAAACGCTTTACCGCTAATGTTTCCTTCGTATTCGTACAACATAAACCGCCCATCCAGGACAGATTTGATTGATCCGTTCATAGGCGATTCATCTGCGATTTGCTTTGGTTCAAACCATGTTTTTGTAGTTCCTTCCCATTCACCTTCCAATTTACTTAACTGGTAATGCACACCTGATGTTTTCGATATTGCAAATTTGTCAAGAGTCATGATCGTTTATTTTAGTATATAAGGTAATAAATAGGTGACGGGCGAGGAGGCATGATTAAAGGCGGGGCCTTGAGGGTTTGACTGCTGGCAACCACGACAACACTGCCTTTGTATTTAACTTTCTTCGAAACAATTTACCGTTACAGATTGCATACAAAATATTAAAATCATCGCCGCCAATTTTGAGATCCGTTAATACTTGCGCTGGCTTTGAGATAATCAAATTAACTCGACCCAATTGATCAGAAATCTGAATACCGAGTGCCGTAGCCGAATACAAAAGGTTTGCAGTATCTGTTACCAGACCCGAAACCTGGGGTGTCGTTTCTCCATATGGTAGATGATAGTGAATGTAATCTTGTCCATAGTCCAGCGTTCCGTTTTGCAATATTTTAAATGAGTAACCCAACGGACGATCATCAAAGCCTATGTTGATGAACGTTTGTTCAGCGGAGATAGACAGGCCCGTGGGAATACCCGGAACTTTCACATAATTAACCTGCCTACTTGTAAAGCTGTAAAAGCCCAGCTGCTTTTTTATTTTATCAGAAAAGTAAATTCCCTTTTGTGAAACAGTAAGAAAATTCGCATTCGCATTATTGACGATGTCCATTTGTACGCCTTTGCTATCAAGGGATATTATCTTTTGTTGTGAAAGATTAGCAACGTACAATTTCCCATCACCATGAAACGATATGCCCCCTATGCTGCCGGTGATTGTAGCGAAGAGAGTTGAACTATTTTTCTTGTCAGTTTTGTATATCGAATTCTTTTGTGAAAAGTACAGTTCGCCTTTCGTACTGACCGCTAATTTTTCCGGATTGAATACGTTCAAAGGGATTTCCTCCCAAAGACTGTCCTTCAATAGAGGGTTTGTTCTTATAATTGAATCAATATTTGAATGGATAGCAGCGGGATGGTCTTTCCATAGCCACTTCAATGCATTGGGCAAAATTGTGATCGTATGTCTGCTGTCGTGACCTCCACCTTCACCCCATGCATGATTCACTTCATAGCCAGCCCAGGTAAGTGCGGACAGCATATCCTGGTTTGCTACCCACCAGTCACCGGCATAAATATTATTGTCACGTGTTCCATCCTGTAAAAACACTCGCAATGGCTTTGGTTCGGTCTTCCTGATAAGAGTTGGAAATTCATGTGCGCCACGAAGCCCTACATATGTGCCAATTGAACTGAATACCCGGCGGAAAGCATCCGGCCGCTCCCAGGCGACATTAAAAGCGCAGATGGCGCCAGAACTTGCACCAGCAATAGATCTATCGTTAGGATTTGTGCTCAGATTATACGATCGGCTCACTTCAGGAATCAACTCTTCCATTAGGAAGCGGGCATACCTGTCGCCCATTGCATCATATTCAAAGCTTCGATTGAAGCGGGGAAAACTGCTTGTATCGTCCGAAGGCACGGTTCCCGGATCGATAAATATTCCAATCATCACCGGAATCTGTTTTGCGGCAATCATTGAATCAAGAACTTCTGGTAACCGCCAACCGGTTGCACGCGATAAGCCATCCTGTACAACCATCAAGCAAGCTGGCTTCTCAGCGTTATATTCTTTAGGCACATACACCCAATAATTGCGCTGTGTTCCCGGGTAGATTTTGCTGAACCATAAAAACGGACCTGTTATATTGCCGATTATCGCGGGAGAGTCTTGCTGAGCGTTAGCGACCAGGCATTGTATCAAAAACGATACAACTATAAGTTTATACATAATGAATGAGGTCTGGCTAAAGCTTTAAGATACAAATTATTTGAACGGCGAAATTCTTCAATGATGTATTCAGCCGGAGGTGACGCTATCACGTGTCACTAAAAATTTAATGTTCTGCCCAGCAGGCATAAACATAACCTTTAGAAGACGTCCACAAATTTGGAAATGGTGTATGGAGATTAGTTAGCTATACAGACATCTTCTATGATGTTTCCCAACGCTGAGATGAATCCATACGGCAAGTGTGATTCACGTTCCTTTTCGACGATTTTCCAAACCTTGCGACAATTGCTGTTAAAAGTCGGGTAGATAGTGAATAGGTGTGTGTTATTCCAGAGCACTTCGTAGGTGGCGATAACAGGCGAAATGCCATTTACTTTCTGCGTTCTTATTTGAACCTGGCGACGGTTGTTTTTCCAATTGAATTGAACCTGGAAATGATCGTATGTCATTCAATAGAATTTATGGGTATTACAACAACGGTTGCGGGTCCGATTCTTGTATGTAATTTTCAACAATTTGAGATTCTGATAAAAAAATCCTGGCACAAACAAGGGTTTTTACTTACCGGATTAGTCGATCGGAACATGTCATTATATTTTATTCTAACGTAACTCAAATACTATGACCGACAAATTAAGAGTGCAGACAAGCATCATCATTCAGGCTCCTGTTAATAAAGTTTGGCAGGCATTGACAGATCCCTCACTTATCAAAGAATACCTGTTTGGTACAAATACAGTTACAGATTGGAAAAAGGGAAGTGAGATTACATGGTCAGGAATGTATGAAGGCAAATCATACCAGGACAAAGGCACCGTCATCGAGGTTGTTCCGGAAAAAAAATTACATACTACTCACTATAGTCCGTTGTCAGGGAAGGAAGACAAACCCGAAAATTATCACAATGTGATTTACGAATTGGTGCCCAAGAATGAGCATACGCTAATTACATTGACACAGGATAACGTAACCAGTGAAAAAGAGCTTGAACACCTACAAAAAAACTGGAATATGGTCCTGGAAGGAATGAAAAAAAGTGTTGAAGGTGATAAATAAAACAAGTTGCCTGAAATTGTCAATGCGCGGTATCAACCTCATACAACCGTAACTGCCTTCTTGTTTGCCTTAGCTCGTTTTGTAAGCTTTCAATGCGCTGTATTAAATATGTGATAGCCTCCAGGCCTTCAAGGTTAATATCAAGATCATAATGGAGACGCACCAGTTTTTCCAGGTCAGGAAGATGGTCTTCAGGAATGAACTGTGTGTGTTCAACCGTTACTATGTTGATCAATCCGCTCTCATGCAGCGTGCTGATAAATGATAATTCAACGTTATGTTGTGCACAAAACTGATCGGCTGGTATCAAAGGATCATTTGACATGGCGCAATATTTACGATGATAGTTTTGCTAATTCCCTGAATAATTCTTTTTCTTTCTCGCTAAGATTAACCGGCAGTTTCACCTGGTAGGTTACATAGAGGTCTCCAAATTCATTGTCTTTCTTGTAAACAGGAAACCCTTTCCCGCGAAGTCTTATCTTGGTGCCATTCTGAGTTTCTGGTGCTACTTTCAGCTTCACTTTTCCGCTCAACGTTTCAATTGTTACTTCACCCCCAAGCAGCGCAGTATACAAATCAATTTCTTCAATCGTGTAGAGGTCATTTCCCGATCGCTTGAATTTGGGATGGTCGCTAATCTGGAAGGTAATGTACAAGTCCCCGTTAGGCCCACCGTTTATGCCCGGCCCACCGTGTCCCTTCAATTTGATTTTCTGGCCGTCTTCAACCCCGGCAGGAATTGTGATGCGAATATTTTTTTCATCGACAGTAAGGGTTTGCTTATGCGTGGTATACGCATCTTCGAGATTGAGATGTAACTCGGCCTGGTAGTCCTGACCCCGGAATTTTGTTTCGCGCGATCTTCCTCCTGTCCTGGAACCACCAAACATCGATGAGAAAAACTCCGAGAAATCGTCTTCGGAGAAGCCGCCGGAAAATGAATGCCCACCATCGCCAGGTGCATTAGCATATTCCTGTCGTTGTCTTCTCGCTTTTTCAAATTCTTCTCCGTGCTTCCAGTCCTTCCCGTATTGATCGTATTTTTTTCGGTTTTCCGGGTCACCTAAAACTTCATTCGCTTCGTTAATCTGCTGGAACTTCTTATGCGCCTCCTTATCGTTTGGATTCAGATCAGGATGGTGCTTGCGCGCTAATTTTCTATAGGCTTTTTTAATATCTTCCTGTGAAGCGTTTTTATCTACGCCCAATATTTTATAATAGTCGATAAACTCCATGATTCAATCTTTCTAACTCTTGTTCAGGTAAATTTAAGTCATCGAAAGTTTTATTTCGACGTATTGGATCATCAGTTGCCTGAGTCTGCTGATTAGCGTTTCAACCCGACATCAAAAAAGATTTTTCAGTCCCATAATATTTGTCTTGCTCAACCGGAAAGCAAAGTTGAAAGAGAATTCAGTTATTTTTCCGCAATAAACCCATTGTACGAAATCGGCTCCCTGTTATTGCTGGTCACCCTTAAAGATGCAGAACCATTCTCAAATACCGACAGGAACATCTCACGAACACCCTTTCCATCCTTTGGTTTAATGGTAATGTCCCAACCACCCTTTTTCCGGTCTTTTTGGCTATACTCGAAGTCCTTTGAAACAAAATCCATTGGCCCGCCGCTTTCGCCGATCGGTGCAGAATACGCCCTGCCATAATAGGGCAAATAGCTCTGAATTGTATCAGGCGAAATTTTCAGATCATACTCTGTATTGAGTTGAACCACCCGACCCCGTGTAGGATGCGCCGACTGGGCTTTGAACAGGTATCGCTTTGCATCAATCATCGCTTTCACGTTTGCGTTCTCCTCGGATTTATTATTTTTTGAATCCTGGGCTAGAACTGTTAAGCTGAATAATGATACAAGAAGCAGAAGCCCACCTTTTAAGAAACGGTATTGTAGAGCTTTCATGTTATTATTTTTTTATTGAGCTCAAATGCTGTACCATATGACTTTTTGCCAGTATGATTTTCGAGGATTTGCACAGCAACTGATAGCAGGATTAAATCATTAACAAACCCTTTGAAAATTACTTGGTTTGCCTGCAACAAGGATGAGCCGTGGAGAGTCGTGCTCCTCGAAGATACTTAGATTATAGTCGCCATATACCTCTTTTATCTGCAACCCGTTTGCCAGTAACATTTCGTCGAAATGTCGCAAATCAAATCTGGCGATTTTTTCGGTGTGTTCTAAATTTCCGGGCATATCCTGATCATCAATGGTAATTCGTTTAAAGATATGTCCTTTGTCAGCCCACCTTGTAGTGTTATAAACGATGGCATCTATTTCCCTGCGTTCGTAAGCAACAAGGTTTTTCTCCGCATAAACATGATTGATGTAATCTAACACAAGCACACCACCGGGCCGTAGTGCTTCGCACATATTTCCCACAACCCTGGTATGTTCACTTTCGTTTTTGAAATATCCAAAGCTTGCGAAGAAATTAAAAACATAATCGAAATTCTCTTTTCCGAATGGCGTGCGCATATCGTGGCGGTAAAAGCGCAACGATGCATTCTCTGATTTCTTTGCTTCTTTTATATTGGAAAAGGCAAGATCGATACCAGTTACCTGGAAACCCCTTGCTGCGAGATATTTACCATGCCTGCCCGTCCCGCAGCCGACATCAATCATTGTTGAACCGATTGCTGGCTGTAAGTCATCAATGAGATTCTCAATGAAGTTTTTTGCCTCTTCGTCAGTTTGATGAGAATAAAGCTTGTGGTAATAAGTCGAGTCAAACCAGCGCCTGAACCACGCAATACTTTCGTTGCTGGTGTTTTCATCTAAGTCAGTCATAATAATTCGTTGGTGAGGTTTATTGATGCCAACGAAAATAATATGGAGTGAATAGGCCACCTATCCCCTAAAACGTGCAGCTACCGGATCGGCGATGTTAAAGCGTCGTTAACGAAATTGCTTCAAAAACATCGCGACACTATTTCTACAAGCAGAAGATCATTGGAATGATTTCAAAACGTTTCAGATAAACCTGAGATGTTCCAGGCATTCATAATTTCTTAGTGAGCCCGCTTTGGCGCCTGTCGATCATCTTATCTTTTCCTCGTCTTCTGCTCCGCTGCATGGCATCAGTGGCACTAACAATTGCTTTTTCAAAGCTGTCGGAATTCCTTTTTACAAAGAGATCATTACCGGGAACTTCAAGCCGAATTTCACAGCAATACTTATTTGGATTCCCATCTGAACCAATGAAAAGTATAACATTGGCCCGGACAATGGTGGATTCTTTATTGAATTTTTCGAGTTTTTCGTGTACGAACGTCTCAAGACCTTCTCCTGCCGTAAATCCCAGTGATTGTATGATGATGTCCATATTTAGTTGTTTTGATTTTCTAATGCGATTATCATACCAAGGCGCCTGGATTCTCGACTTTTGAGGCATTACAAAAACTCCTAAAAAAACCCACCTCTGGGAAGTGGGTTTCGTATTTTCGACCAATGGCCAACGAACATCGGCCATATGAAACGATTAATAGCGATAATGGTCAGACTTGAACGGACCGTCTTTCGGAATTCCCAGGTATTCGGCCTGCTCTGAACTGAGTTCTTCCAATACGACACCGATCTTGGCAAGATGTAAGCGTGCTACTTTTTCATCGAGATGCTTGGGTAACACATATACTTTGTTTTCGTATTTGTCACTGTTTGTCCAGAGTTCAAGTTGTGCTAATGTCTGGTTGGTAAAAGAATTACTCATTACAAAAGAAGGGTGTCCTGTTGCGCAACCAAGATTAACCAAGCGACCTTCAGCAAGAATAATAACGTCCTTGCCATCTATATTATAAATATCAACCTGCGGTTTGATAGTATCTTTTGTATGTCCGTAGTTGTTATTGATCCAGGCGATATCAATTTCGATGTCGAAGTGACCAATGTTACAAACAATCACTTTGTCTTTCATACTGCGGAAATGTCTTTCAGTGATCAGGTCCCGGCAGCCCGAAGCAGTAACAACAATATCGGCTTCTTTAACTGCGTCGATCATGCGTTTCACTTCAAATCCATCCATAGCTGCCTGCAATGCACAGATAGGATCAATTTCGGTAACGATCACACGGGCCCCTGCTCCACGTAAAGATTCCGCAGAACCCTTTCCAACGTCACCGTAACCACCAACTACGGCAACTTTTCCAGCCATCATCACATCGGTTGCGCGGCGGATAGCGTCAACAAGACTTTCTTTACACCCGTATTTGTTATCGAATTTGGATTTGGTAACAGAATCGTTCACGTTAATAGCAGGTATCGGCAATGTGCCTTTCGCCATTCTTTCATACAAACGGTGAACGCCGGTAGTGGTTTCCTCACTAAGGCCGCGGATATGTTGTACAAGTTCTGAATACTTATCATAC
>DAINQQ010000232.1:0-8663 GCA_036742645.1 Flavitalea sp. | reverse complement strand
GGTTCCTTGGCATTGGCGCTGATCTTGGTTACAATGTTTTGAACAGCGCAAGGAGCAAGCTCTACCCAATGCTCGGTATTGGATATGAGAGATACCAGGCAAGATTCTTTAAAGACAACACCGCCATTGACTTTAATGAAGTGCTGGAATCTGCTACGGTTCAAAGCTCTTTACAACCCGCAGATTTCAAGAACTCATTTGTGACTTATCGTGCAGGAGCAGGGTTCTCTTTATCATGTCCAAAAATGCCCGCCCACTCTATTGGCTTACAAGCCGGTTACGTGGGAAGTTTCAAAGACCATGCATGGAAATCGGATTTTAACCAGGAAGTCAAGAACGCACCAGAAGATGGGATTGGCCGAATATTCGTGAGCGTTGTATTCCTGACCCGGCCCGGTTTTATGAAACATTAGGTTTTCAGGAAACAAAGATCGGAGGCACCAACCTCAGCAAAATAATAATGATCATCACGATCAGAGATGATCATTTACCCGATATTTATCGGTCAGGCCAGTCCTGACCGATTTTTTTTCAACTTTTCTATGCAAATCTTCGACGAGCAGTCTTGGACGAGACTTCACGTGGCGTCATCGAAGTGTCCACATACTTACGGATATCTTCTACCTGATTTGCCGTCTATTAGGTCACTCTTTATTAAATTACATGCTATGCGCCAGCTCGTAGCAATTTTATTCGCCGACATGACCGGGTACACAGCGCTTATGCAGGAGAATGAACAATTGGCGCGCAGTAAACGCCAACGCCTCAAGGAGGTGTTAGAGTCGTCCATTTCAAAATTCAATGGGAAGATCCTGCAATATTATGGCGATGGCTCCTTAAGTATTTTTAGCAGTGCAATTGATGGAGTTCGGTGTGGGATCAACATGCAAGAGCAATTGCAGCTTGAACCCAGGGTTGATGTACGCATCGGGATCCATACCGGCGATGTAACGGTAGAAGATGGAGCGATCTACGGCGATGGGGTAAATCTTGCTTCCAGGATTGAATCAATGGCTGTGGCGGGCAGCGTTTTTATTTCTGAAAAAGTATACGACGAAATCAAGAACCAGGAAAATATCAGTGCGAGTGAATTGGGCTATTTTGAATTGAAGAATATTAAACAGCCTGTCCGCATTTTCGCAATTGCGAATACAGGTATCGTTGTTCCTCCCCGACATCTTTTGCAGGGAAAAACCAAACAACCATCTAATCGCCTGGCCATTTTGCCATTTGTAAATATGAGTGCCGATCCTGAAAACGAATATTTCAGCGATGGAATAACAGAAGAATTATTGAATGCACTCACAAAGGTCGATGGCTTGCAGGTCACATCACGTACGTCGGCCTTCGCGTATAAGGGAAAGAATGATGATATCCGTGATATTGCTATCAGGCTAAACGTCGATAAGATCCTGGAGGGAAGTGTGCGAAAAGCAGGCAACCGCGTTCGTATAACGGCCCAGCTAATCAATGCCTCCGACGGATATCATATATGGAGCGAAAATTACGATCGTGATCTTACAGACATCTTCGAGGTACAGGATGAGATTAGTGGCATCATAGCAAACAAGCTAAGAGAGAATCTAACCACAGGCCAAAAAGCAAAACCCCTGGTGAAAGCTCCTGTCGCCAACATAAACGCATACACTTTATACCTGAAAGGGCTTCACTACTGGAATAAACTAACGCCGGCCGATGCTCGCATTGCGATTGATTGTTTTGAAGAAGCAATCGCCATAGAGCCGGAATATGCGCAAGCATATGCGATGACAGCTAGTGCTTACAGTTATCTTGCGTCAATCGGCCAGATGTCTCCGCATAAGGTATTTGAAATTGTTCACAGGTATGCGGATAAGGCATTACAATTAGACAGCTCGATCGCGGAAAGTCATATCGCTAAAGCATGTGCTTACCTGTTATATGAATGGGAATGGCAGCAGGCATTTGATTCACTACAGAACGCGTTACGCATTAACCCGGGAGCAAGCGATGCATACCGGCTTCTCGCTATGTATTACATCATTGTCGGAAAAAAAGACCAGGCAGTTATGATCATGGAAGAAGCTGCAAAACATGACCCGCTCTCACCGATGATCAATCATTATCTTGGGAATGTATACATTTTCGTTGGGAGATATGATGATGCCATCCGGCAGGCCGACAAGGTTTTAGACATGCATCCGCAAATGCGGATCTGTATAGAGTTGAAGGGCTGGGGCACTGTTATGAATGGCTACCCGGAAGCCGCTCTGAAGCTCTTCCAGGAAGTTCACCGCCTTACCAATCATCCGCTGAAGGCATTAATGGGTGTGGGATACTGTTATGCAAAACTCGGGCAGCCTGAAAAAACGCTCGATTGCATCCGGAAGATCGAACAGCGCCAGGTGGAAGAGCCGGATGCTGTTGTCGATGGTGACCTGGTGGTATTATGGTTTGCCCTTGGAGATCTCGACAAAACATTTTATCATATCAATCAGTGCGTAGAAAAAAGAACGGCTCCTGTGAATATGTTTCTCGAATACCCGGTGTTTGAGGAATTGAAAAAAGATCCGCGATATGAAGAATTGAAAAGGAAGGTAGTAGTGTAATCGCGTTTTCAACCCTTCGTCCATAGTGCTTCTTCGAGCCTGTGTGACGGTTTAACTGTACAATCAAAAGGGCCACAAGTAGTCGGCGAGCATTACTTGAAGTTCACATCTTTCCTCACTTTCTCTTCTCATGTAACTGCCGCCCGCCCCTTTACAATAACCGCTTGAGTAAATTGCTTCGAACAGTTGTCTCTGTAAATCGTAGATTTTGACTCCAAATAGCTCTCACCTAAAACAACTAAAATGAAAACGCGATTATTCCTTCAGTCATCCTGTGGGCTTCTCATGCTGCTTGCATCTATGACTATTCAGGCCCAGGGTATCACCACGCCGAGGACACCCAGTCCTGCCGCTGTCGTGTCGCAGATTATCGGTATTTCCACAATAACAGTCAACTATTCAAGGCCGTCTGTAAAAGGACGCGAAGTATGGGGAAACCTTGTTCCTTACGGCTGGAATGTGCAAGGCTTTGGCGCAGGAACGTCAGCTCCGTGGCGTGCAGGAGCGAATGAAAATTCCACGATCAAACTCACACATGACGCGAAAGTGGAAGGGCAGACAGTTCCGGCAGGAACTTATGGCTTGTTTTTCGTGGTGAACAAAGACAATACCGGCGAAGTGATTCTATCAAAAGACTCCAGGTCGTGGGGCAGTTTCTTTTATGATCCAAAACAGGATCAGCTAAGGGCCAGGATTCAAACACGCGAAATATCCAATACCGAATTGCTCACCTATGATTTTATAAATACGTCGAAGACCGCAGCGGAATTAGTACTCAACTGGGAAAAGAAACAACTGCCGGTGAAGATTGAATTTGATGTTGACAAAATCGTGATGGCAAATGCCGCGGAAGAGTTGAAAGGACCAGTTGGATTTAACTGGCAAGGCTTTTCAAGTGCTGCTAACTACGCGCTTCAAAACAATATCAATCAGGAACAGGCACTGAAATGGATCGATCAGGCTATCGCTCAGAATAGAAATTTTAATACGCTAAACATTAAATCAGGCCTGCTCAAACAAACTGGAAAGTCGGAAGAGGCTGAGAAACTCGTAACCGAAGCTATCTCCATTGCTACCGAGAATGAATTGAACGCTTACGGTTATACGCTACTCGGACAAGGCGAAAACGATAAGGCGATCTCAATATTCCAGTTGAATACTCAGCGATTTCCGAAGAGCGCAAACACGTGGGATAGCCTGGGAGAAGCGTATGCTACAAAAGGGGATAAGAAAAACGCAGTAACGAGCTTCAAAAAATCGCTCAGCATGAATCCACCTGCGAATGTGAAAGCGAACTCTGAGAAATATCTTAAACAGTTAGGAGCACTCTAAGTATGACTAATTTTTCTTATTGAGTTTGATTGTAAAGAGTACACTGGTTCCTTTATCATCGTCTGCTACCATCGCCAACCTGTATGCGGTTCTGGTTTCAGAAAGAATACAGACCGATTCAATCTTGTGTCCTTTGAAACGCTCATCAAGAGATTCCAGATCAATGACCCTGTTCGGGTTGATGGCTGTGAGTCTTCTTTTCGAGGAGAGGTTATCAATTATCCATAAGTAACTTTTGCCAATAGTGCCGTCCGCGGAACTACTGTAGGTATTTTCGGTGCTTACAGTGAGGAATAATCGATCCGACTTATACGAATAGTCAAGTCCTGATGCACCACTGAATGAGGCGGTATCTGTATTTGCACCAAGTTTCATGACTTTGATCGATGTTGCTTCCTGGTTTTTCCAAAAATCAGAAGAGGTGAAGATCAAATAATTTTTAGGGTTGGATTTATTTCCCCGGTTGGCCAGCAGCATTCCGCCTGATATCGACGTAAGGCCCTCTATGTTCACCTCCTTAATCCCATTGGCCCGAAGACGTCGATAGAAAGTATCCAGATCGATTAACATCTTTTCCCGTGTTTTAATATCCAGGTACCAGCCATTACTCCGGTAAGGAAAAACTGACCCGGAACCGAGCAGTAAAAGAAAAGGTCCTTTCCTCATCCGAATGATGGACGCAGCCTCAAGGTCAGGTTTAATATCCTTTGGAATCCTCCCGGTTTCGGGATACAGCCGAATGCTATCGATCACACGAAAAGAAGTGTCGGTCACCAGCAGGTATCCCATGTCATCTCCTATCAGGTAAATCCGATTATTAAAAAATGCCATTCCGGATCCGGAGGAATACTCTTTTAATTCATATATCCGTTCAATTCGCGAAGAGTCGCGGCAGCTTGCCATTAAAAACAACACTATAGCAATGACAACCCGCTTGTGGTTTGACATCATGGGGCGATATTTGTAGGTACTATATCTTCACAGCAATCCTTTCATACATTATAATGAGGCGCCACCGGAGGCTTCAATTCTTTGACCTGTTATCCACCGTGCGTCATCAGAGCAAAGGAATGCAACTACTCCGCCAATATCTTCGGCCTGCCCTACCCTTCCCAGCGCCGCCGATGATGCTAAAGCTGATTTCCTTTCGGGGTTGTTTCGAATTAGAGCGTTATTGAAATCCGTTTCAATCGGCCCGGGTGCAACAACGTTAACGGTGATGCCTCTTACGCCGACGTCCTTTGCGAGATATTTTGTAAATGTTTCTATGGCTCCCTTCATAGATGCGTATACCGAGTAACCGGGAACACAAAACCTTGTTGTACCTGTGGAAACATTAACGATTCTTCCCTGGTTATTGATCATGCGCAATGTCTTTTGCGTGAGAAAGTAAACGCTTTTGAAATGAATATTCATGAAGCGGTCGAAATCTTCTTCTGTTACTTTATCAAACGGGATCGTTGCCCCAATTCCTGCATTATTTATGAGGAAATCAAAATGAGCAGTAGTCCATTTTGCACTGAGGGTCTCCGTAAGTTCCTGAACAAACCCATTCAATGATGCGAAATTGGAAACGTCCAGGGAAAGTGCAAGCGCCTGCTGACCCTTTGCCATAATTTCTTTCACTACAGATTCAGCCGCGTCCCTTTGGGACTGATAGGTTATAATTACATCGTTGCCTTTCTCCGCCAACCTTAATGCCATGTTCTTCCCAAGTCCACGGCTTCCACCTGTTACCAATGCTATTTTGCTTTGTGACATATTCTAAATTTAATTTAGTGTTAGCTATCCGCTAATGTATGATAAAATATTTCAGACCACAGAAGCTACTCGGTCTCAACGGAAGTACCATTCAAAGATGCAGACGTTATGAGATTCACCGGCAATGACATTCTTTAAATGACGATCATAGAGAAATTGCTGACTACCTTTATGAGTTATGAGTCTATACACAACACAGGCTCCAATTACCATTACCTGCAATAAAAGGTTAGCTCCCTACCTGGAACAGGAAGTGAAAGAGTTAGGATTTGCTGTTGACAGCACTTTCGTAACAGGAGTAAACTGTACCGGTACTATCAATGATTGCATCAAGCTCAATTTGAACCTTCGCTGCGCCAGCCAGGTACTTTACAGTCTCACTACTTTCCCTGCGCGTGATGCGGACGATATCTATAATAACATAACCAATTATCCATGGGAGTCCATTATACCTGAAGGCGAATATTTTTCTATCACAAGTAATGTA
Source organism: Flavitalea sp. (assembly GCA_036742645.1). Classification (GTDB taxonomy): domain Bacteria; phylum Bacteroidota; class Bacteroidia; order Chitinophagales; family Chitinophagaceae; genus Flavitalea. The sequence goes on along the minus strand of DAINQQ010000232.1, from coordinate 2,495 downwards.
AGCAATCCAACAATCAACAATAATATGTTTGCAAATCTGCGGGTTAAGGACGCAATTGTCGACAGGCTCCGCGAGAAGACTGGCAAACGGCCCTCAACAGGCTCGGAACTAACTGGCGCAGTGATCCATTTGTTCTGGAAGAATGAGCACGCAGAACTATTTGTAGACACATCCGGTGACTCGCTTGCACGGCACGGTTATCGCAAAATTCCAGGCCGTGCGCCAATGCTGGAAGCTTTGGCATCAGCCACTATCTATGCAACTAATTGGGATAGAAAGTCGCCTTTCGTGAATCCTATGTGTGGATCAGGAACTATCGCAATCGAAGCAGTGATGATTGCCACCAACAGGCGACCCGGCTTATTTCGAACCAATTACGGTTTCATGCACTTACAGGGATACGACGAAAATATCTATCTGGAAGAAGACGCATTGTTGGAAAAACAGATCACCGAAAAAAATAAGTTGAGGATCATTGCGACAGATTATAGTGAGGTGGCGATTGAAAACGCAAGAAAAAACGCGATAGCCGCCGGCGTTGCCAACATGATAGATTTTGGTGTTTGTGATTTTGGGGAAACTGAAATTCCACAGGATATGCCTGGTGTGTTTTATGTGAACCCTGAGTATGGAGCAAGGCTTGGTGATACCCCTCAACTTGAAGAAACATATAGCCGCATTGGTGATTTTATGAAGCAAAAATGTCGCGGATATTTCGGCTATGTATTTACAGGAAACCTGGAACTCGCAAAAAGGATTGGCCTTAAAGCGAAGCGTCGCATTGAATTTTACACCAGTACCATCGACTGTCGGCTGCTGGAATATGAGTTGTACAAAGGCAGCAAATCAAATCAGCAACGATAACTCAAAAACTTTGTAATTTTCAAAGCCATGCTGCCATAATTCATGATATAACTCTTTTTCTTTAAACTACATTACATGATACGATCTGCTTTTTGCCTCCTTGCACGACTAACTCATGACGGTCTGTATTCCCTGATTTTTATTTTATTTATTACAATTTCGCAGGAGGCCCTTGGACAGTCCTGGAGCCTTTTCAATAGTAAAGATCTCAGTGGCTGGCATGTCGATGTGCCAGCCATGGATACCAACAAAACAGCTATCAATCCTTTCATTGTTCGAAATGGAATGCTGGTTAGCCTCGGGCGCCCGAATGGCCATCTCATTACCGATTCTACTTATCAGAATTATCGTCTGAATGTTGAATACCGCTTTGCAGGAAAGCCTGGCAACTGCGGCGTATTGGTTCATGCATCTACCCCACGCTCTTTATACAAAATGTTTCCTAAATCACTTGAAGTACAAATGATGCATCAGAATGCCGGTGATTTCTGGTGCATTGTTGAAGATATTTCGGTTCCGGAGATGGAACGCCGGCGTGGACCTAAAGCTGAATGGGGAATTACAGAAGGCAAGCAACGGAGAATCATTAATCTTACCGACAGTTCCGAAAAGCCGTTGGGAGAATGGAATTCAATGACAATCGAATGTGTGGATGCTGATGTAAAAGTATGGCTGAACGACGACCTCGTGAATCACGGAACGAATTGTACAGCTTCAAAAGGAAATATTGCATTACAGGCGGAGGGAGCCGAAGTAGAGTTTCGCAAAGTGCTGATAACTCCCATCAAACAATTGACAAAATAATTCCTTATGATTGACCGAAAAATTATCGAAGAAGACCTCAACACGGCGATTGGACATTACAACTCACTTCGAAAAAAAGTATATCTATATTTTTCTATGGCGTTACTTACGGGGGTGTTCGCCACCTTAATCGCTGCGTTGGCTGCCTCAAATGCGCCGCTATTCGGCAAGGGAGAAGGATGGCGATGGACATGCGGACTGATTGCACTCCTAACAGCATTCTCATCAGTGCTAACGGGCCTCCGGGAAAGGCCCAGTTCAAAGGAATTGGAAAAAGTAACCGAATGTGTTGGCAAGCTAAAAGCATTGCTGTTGAGTATCGATGAAAAATATTTGATTGCCGACTATAAGAAGGTAGTAGAAAAATATTGGGAATACATCAGGGAAAAATAGATGATTAGCTGGCTTTACGACTGCCATCCCTGCTAACCAGTGTGCTGAACCAGCCGGGAGATAATGGTAAAAAATAAAAGTTCCACTAACTCCGTAGAATAAAAAGAAGGAAACATCACAGCCGAAAAAAATCTCGGTGCCAAAAAGCTACAAGGATATGCAGAACAATTGGGGAAGAAATCGTAACCTCATGCCGGACGGATGATTCCATTCATAATAAATCAATGATGGGAAATATTTTTTAGTTAACTTTTATCTCCTAAAAAAATTTATTATGACAACTCAGCAAGTAGCCGATCGTTTTTATGAACTGGCAAAAGAAAGCAAATGGGACGCCATTCAAGATCAATTGTTCAGCAATAATGCCGTCAGCATCGAACCACCTGAGGCCGCTGCCCAGGTATCATCACATCATTGTTGACGAAGCTCAGTAC
>DAINQQ010000231.1:0-8701 GCA_036742645.1 Flavitalea sp. | reverse complement strand
TTCTTTCACTAACTCCTCTTTGGATTTGCCAGCTTTAATGCCGCGTCGCACCTGTGTAAGCATATCTGCAAGGTATGCACGCTGATGTTTAAGTGTTTCTACAGTGCCCAAATTGCCATGCCCGGGAACTACGGTTTTAATATTCCATGATGCTAAAGTATCCAACACCACTAGCCATTTGTCATAATCAACATTCGGATCGGCTACATTGTTTCCCCATGGATTTCCATTGACACAAAGATCGCCGGTAACGAGAATTTTTTCTTTCGGAAGATAGGCAACTCCGTCACCAAGAGTATGTGCGGGTCCCATTTTAATCAGTTCTACGCGTCGCACTCCATCATCGAATACGAGTCGCTGATCAAAAGTAAGCGAAGGAAATTCGCGCTTATACCCTTCCATACTGCGGCCACCCCAGCCCTGGTCCCATTCTCGTTGACCGAGAGTTTTCATTTCCTCAGCCGTTTCTTTTGTCGAGATTATTGTTGCACCGGAATCAACAAACACGCCGTTCCCGAAGGTATGATCGTGGTGATAGTGAGTGTTGAATACGTATCGTATTGGCTTCGGCGTTGTTGTTCGAATTTCCTGAATGATCTCCTGGGCTCCCCATGGATAATTGGCATCAATGGCAAGGACATAATTTTTGAAGATGACCCAAAGACAATTGGCTGACTTCTTTTGTAATTCATCACCGAAATAATAATATACCCCAGGGGATAATTCCTTTACGGTCGTCTTTTGCGCAGACAAGGTAAATGACGTCAATAAAGCAAGAATGAATGGAATGGCTGCTTTCATTTCAAATAGAAAATTCTATTTTGGCTTCTAAATACAATATAGGGACAATGTTCAAAAAAAGTTTAAAGAAGTTGCCACGAATTCCAGCGTCTCGAAGGGATGATTTTATGGGGATAACATCCAAATCAAAAGTCTTGCCACTAATTACACGAATTACCACGAATTAATTCGTGGTAATTTGGGTAATTCTGTACAACCAGGTTGTTTGTCAAACTTCCAGCAGCACACGAAGTCTTGACTGGGATTGTATAGTTTCAGAAAGCAGCCAACGAAATCAATTGATTTTAATCATAAACTGACCCCACTTTCATCCGCACAGAAGTGTAATTGATCTTTTCTTGATAATATAACTTACCTTTTGCATTATTCTCTCACACCCCTATTCTTAAATTTCCATAAAACAATTCGATATGAAAAAGTTCCAGAACTTTACATGGACTGCTATTGCCCGTATTGCCGGCATTACGTTTCTGATTGGTTTTCACGCCAGCCTGTTTGCCCAGTCAGGGGCAATTACAACGTATCAATATCGTCATGTCCCCGACGATAAAATCCAGGAATTCGTCAAGAGGGAAACAACTTATTGGGCCAAAGTAGCGGAAAAAGCCGCACAGGCAAAGACGATGACTTTTTGGGCACTTCTCGAAAAAGTCGGAGGAGACGATTTAATGAATTCAGCTAATTTTTTGTTCATCAACACCTTCCCTGATATTGATAAAACAGATGGCATCTTTACTGATGTTGAAGGGGCAGCCGGCGTAAAGTTTGCAGAAATGGAAACGAATTCTATGTCAACAACTACGAGTCAGTTTTTCCTGCACGAGGTTAACTGGGTACAACATGCGAAAGCAGTGCCTGCGACAGACTTTAAATATGTCGTGTTCAATTACCAGAATACGAATTACCAGGACAGCATGATTGGCCTTGAAAAAAAATACTGGGAACCGTTTATCCAAAAGGCGATGAACAATAACCAAACTCCACAAAAGGCATGGGGAAACTCGGTGGTACTTGCTCCAATGGGAGCGGATATAAAATTCACCACGGTTTCGTACGATCTTTTTAAAACTCTCCAGGACGCCCTAATGCCAAACTGGGATCCCAAATTGGTTTTCCCTACAAAAGGTTTAGGGATGATCGAGAAAATTGCAATGAACAGGCGCGGCATCGCGGTGTACAGAATAGTAAAAGTTGTCACCTCTCCTGAGTGATAAAGTTTCAAACATCCAAATCAAAAGTCTTGCCACGAATTACACGAATTGTCACGAATTAATTCGTGATAATTCGTGCAATTCGTGGCATCAGTCTCTGTTGACCTTTTGATAAATTATAGGTTGATGTGACTATCTGCATGCGAATCAAGGTTCAAAAACTCATCATCGATAAGGTGCGGATATTCGTTGTACAGCCTGTCGATCTCTTCCATCTGTCCTGGAGAAAGTTCTTCACTGGGATTTAAGCACCATCTGCCTTGCAGTAAGCCCTGTCTTCGCAATATTTCATGAATGCCAGGGATACAACCATGAAAATTATTTTTTGCATCAAATATCACTGCATTCATATCGGTCACTTCAATTCCTGTAGCCAATAATTTTTCAATGCCTGCATAATCATTGGTGATGCAGTATTTAATCTCCCCGAGAAGTTCCACTGCTTTCTTTGTCCATACAGCCCAGTGGCCCAGCAATCCTCCGGCAAATCTTTTTTCTATTTCCTTTCCATCGATCACAAACCGGAAAGGAGTTAGCAAGTCAGCGACGATATTGTCATCATTCCCTGTATATAAAGCGATTTCGTCACTCCTGGAGGAATGGCAAACAGCTCTTACAACATCAAGGGTTTGATAACGGTTAAATGGAGCTATTTTTATCGCATGAACATTTTCAATTTCAACAAACGAACGCCAGAACTCGTAGCTTAATAAGCGTCCCCCGACAGCGGGTTGGAGATAGAACCCGAACACCGGAATTATTTCTGCAATGGCTGCCGCATGCTTTAAGAGGTTCTCGTCTGAATAGTGTGCTAAGCCACCCATGCTTAAAAGTCCAAGATGATAACCATATTTCACAGCCAATTCTGCTTCGCGCAGGGCACTTTCAGTTGGTCCAACAATGCCGGCTACTTTGATAAATGGCCTTTCCAATTGCGCCTTTTCAATTTCATCGGCAGCTATTTTTAATACAGGTTCTAACAGGTCTATTCCGGGCTTCCTGATTTCAAATTGCGTTGTATGTACGCCTACTGCCACTCCCCCAGCTCCGGCAGAGATATAATATCGTGTGAGCAATCTTTGCCGCGTCTCATCAAGTTGAAGATTTTCGGTTAGTGCCAAAGGATGCGCAGGGATAACAACTCCTTCGTTCAATAATTGCTTTATCAAAGGATCCAACTCTCTGTTATTTGACATAGTGTAAATTCATTATTGCTGTTTAAACTGTTTCTCTGTGTACCTGCGGGTACGTCTGTGGTCAAATGGAGTTTGAGACGGCTGAGAGTTTTTTAACCACAGAGTTATGCTGTTAAAAACCTAATATTTTTTAAACAATTTTATATGTTTGCCTTTGGAGCAGATAATACGCCTGCATTTTTCTTCTTTATGAAGCTTAGGACGCTTCTGGATCTTTAAAATTTTCCTGTTCTCTCCTGGAAATGTGTTTCCTTATTGATCGTTTTACCTCCCTGGTTTATATACTCCACCAGCAACTCCATAATTTGTTTCAGCGGTGTTTTCGGATAGCCGAACAGGCGAAATGATTCTGCAGCATTACTCAGCAATGCTGTGGGTTGTTCTTCATTGATCAACACGGGTGACTGCCCAAACATTCTACCAAATTGTTCAGCAAGCCAGCGTACCGATATCGTTTCAGGGCCGGTCACATTCAAAATCTTTGCAGGTACAGAACAATGGTTCAATGCCCTGAGGGCAATTTCATTCGCATCACCCTGCCAAATCACATTCACAGATCCCATTGACAGGTCTATCGGTTTGCCTGATTTAACTGATTTTGCTATTTCTAACAGTACCCCGTATGTGACATCATTGGCATAATTCAAACGGTAGATTAAAATCGGCATATTATTTTTTGAACTGAAATATTGGAAAAGTCTTTCACGACCCAGACATGACGCCGCATATTCTCCTACCGGCTCGGGTAAAGTGTCTTCCGTAGCACCTCCCAATGCAGTTGGTGTTAGTGGATATACATTTCCTGTTGAAAATACCACGATACGCGAATGTTTAAATTTATGTGCAACACGCCCGGGTAAATATGCGTTCATCGCCCAGGTGAAAGACTCGTTGCCTACAGTTCCAAATTTTGTACCGGCAAGATAGAGGACATTCGGAACATCAGGCAACGCCTGTAACTGATCGTCCTGGAGCAAATCGGCTTTGATTGTTTTAATGCCCGCCTGGTTTAACTCTTCCTCCAAATCGGTTTCGGAAAAACGGGAAACACCAATAACATTATTATGGATTCTTGCCTTGTCAATTGCCTGCCTGGCAAGTTTCGCTAAAGCAGGACCCATTTTACCTCCCACACCAAGAATTAAAATATCTCCTTCGAGTTTTCCGACATCAGCAACCAAATGCGCAGAAGGTTGCAATAGTTTATGATATGAGGATTGAATCTTTTGCATGACAGCGTTTTTTAAGCCACGAATTACACGAATAAATTCGCGTAAATTAGTGCAACCCGATACCAAATATAGTTGCAAAACAGAAACAATCTCTCTTCACGGCGAATTGCTATATATCGAAAACGGCCACAGGTTCTTACAATCGTGGGTTATTGATAACAGTGTAAAAAATATTCAAATGAATAATAAAGGCATCCTGAAATTGAAAGTGAAAAAGCTCTGTGAGGGAAGCTACGCAGAGTGTGATGATCTGCTTGTCATAGAGGAACCTATTGAGATTCGTCTTCAGTATGGTCCCATGGCATCGCAGGTACAGGAAAGTATTTCCGTTACCATGCGAACGCCGGGAAATGATAAAGAACTTGCCCTGGGTTTTTTATTTACAGAAGGAATCATACAAAAGCCCGGTGATGTTAAAATGGTGATTGAAGAAGCCTCTGGACCAAATACGATATTGGTGATTCTTAAAGAAAATGTGAAGCCATTACTTCCGCACAGCAGAAATTTCTTTACTACTTCAAGTTGCGGAGTTTGTGGAAAAGCAAATATTGAATCGATCATAACCGTATCGATTTTTCCAGATGAGAAGAAAGACCTGGTAGTGAACAAAGCAATGTTCTTTCGCCTACAGGAGCAGCTATTGAGTCACCAAACTTTATTTGAAAGCACAGGGGGAATTCACGCATCTGCATTATTTGATTCAGGTGGCCGGTTAACAGGTGTATGGGAAGATGTTGGGAGACATAATGCATTGGACAAGCTAGTGGGAAATGCATTTCTCGAAAAAAAGCTCCCACTATCTGATCATATCCTTTTACTCAGTGGCAGAGCAAGTTTTGAACTCGTGCAAAAGGCCTATATGGCGGGCATAAAAATAGTAGCAGCCATTGGCGCACCCTCCAGTGCAAGTGTACAACTCGCAGAACGATATAACATTTCGCTAATTGGATTTTTAAGAGACACACGACTAAACATTTACTCGGGTTTTGAGCGTATCAAATAGTCTAAGGTTTAAAGTTTGAAGTTGTGACGACGGAAAAAACCTTAAACCTTAAACCCAACCCTGGTTAAACTCATATAATTATGGATGAAGTTCATGGTGCACAGAATCCGGAAAAATTTACGGGCCTGAAAAAAGGTACTATAAAGACCGCAGCAGCTGGTTTGCCGGCAGTAATATCCAGTCTGAAACAGGTAGTAAAGGAAGCTGGAATAGCCAGGGGATTAACTGCCCTCTTCAACGTAAACAAAAAAGGTGGCTTTGATTGTCCGAGTTGCGCGTGGCCAGATCCTGATGATGAGCGCTCAGGCCTTGGAGAATATTGTGAGAATGGCGCACGCGCAGTAGCCGAAGAGGCGACTGCAAAAAGACTCACTCCTGATTTTTTTGCCAGCCATTCCATTGCTGATCTTGCCGCTCTGTCCGACTACGAAATTGGCAAAGAAGGTCGCATCGCCCAACCGATGTATCTCCCGCAAAACGGGACCCATTATCTTCCTGTTTCATGGGACGCTGCGATTGATAAGATTGCGAAAGCATTGAACGACCTTGCCTCCCCGGATGAAGCCATTTTCTATACCTCAGGACGAACCAGCAATGAGGCGGCTTTCCTGTATCAATTGTTTGTAAGAGAATACGGCACTAACAATCTACCCGATTGCAGCAATATGTGTCATGAAAGCAGCGGCGTGGCGTTGGGAGAATCCCTCGGTATTGGTAAAGGTTCCGTTACACTTGCGGATTTATACCAGGCAGAGGTGATTATAATATTAGGACAAAACCCGGGCACCAATCATCCCCGGATGCTCTCGGCTCTACAAAAAGCAAAAGCAAATGGAGCCGTGATCATCTCCATCAATCCCCTGCCTGAAACCGGGTTGATGGGCTTCAACAACCCGCAAACACTAAAAGGTGTGCTTGGAATCAATACGCCAATTACAGATATCTTTTTGCAGGTGAAGATCAACGGCGATATGGCGCTGCTCCAGGCAATCGAAGCCTTGCTTTTACAGGAAGAAGATAAAAATTCAGGATCTGTTTTCGATCTTGATTTCATCAAAAAAAATACCGAAGGAATAGATGCGTTCCTGCAACATCTGCGAACCCTGAACATAGATGAACTGGTAAAATCAGCGGGGCTTGATATGTCACTGGTACGAGAAGTGGTGGACGTCCTGAAACGCAAAAAGAAAATCATTGCCTGTTGGGCAATGGGGCTTACCCAACATAAAAATGCTGTCGACACTATCAAAGAAATCGTAAACCTGTTATTGTTGAAAGGCAGCATCGGGAAGCCCGGCGGAGGCACATGCCCGGTTCGTGGGCATAGCAATGTTCAGGGTGATCGTACAATGGGGATATATGAGAAACCTTCGAAAGCATTTTTAGACTCCTTACACAGAGTCTTTCATTTTGACCCGCCCGCGAAGGAGGGATATGACGTGGTGCAGGCGATAGCAGCTATGCATCAACGAAATGCCAAAATATTTATCGCCATGGGAGGTAATTTTCTTTCGGCATCACCCGACACCCTCTTTACTGCACGTGCCTTAAAAAATTGCGATCTCACCGTACAAATTTCGACAAAGCTCAACAGGAGTCACCTTGTTCATGGCAGGGAAGCATTGATATTACCCTGCCTCAGCCGGAGCGATAAGGATATACAGTCTTCCGGTATGCAGTTTGTTTCGTGCGAAAATTCGATGGGAGTTGTGCAAATGTCAAAAGGCGTGTTAAACCCGATATCTCAAGACCTCCTGAGTGAACCGGTCATTGTATGCAAGCTGGCAAAAGCAACGCTTACTAACCGTACAAAAGTGAACTGGGATAAATATATGTCGGATTACGATTCGATCAGGGATGATATTGAACAAACAATACCAGGATTTGAAAAGTATAATGAGCGCGTGAGACAGCCGTCCGGATTTTATTTACCGAATTGTAACAGGGAGGGTCGTTTTGATACCGCAATACAAAAAGGGTATTTCAATATTTCAAAAGTCCACCAAATGGTTCTTGCCGATGATGAATTGATGATGATGACGATTCGCAGCCATGATCAGTTCAATACAACCATTTATGGATTGAATGACCGTTACCGGGGGATCTATAACGAACGAAGGGTGATCCTGATGAACCAGTCCGATATTAGCGCCAGAGGATTACATGAAGGAGATGTCGTCGATCTCCATAACTATCACAATAACGCGGAACGGGTAGCGCATCGTTTCATTGTCGTGGCGTATCCGATTCCTGAAAGATGCTGTGCAACCTATTTTCCTGAAGGAAATGTCCTGGTACCACTCACAAGTGTAGCCGAAAAAAGTAACACACCTACATCAAAAATGGTAATCATAAGAGTTGGCAAAGCTTCCGAAGCCTAAAGCGTTTACGAGTGCGGGGCTTAAGGGTTCACAAACGATATGAAAGAAAGGCAGCTGACAGGCCCAACCCTGCACTATCCGAATTCTGGGCCACAGATTAAGAATTGGTTTTCTATCATGCCGGGGAACGCGTTGTGGCCTCTATACATTCGAATGAATTCACGTTGGTTGATAAATCCAATCGACCGCAACCATTCTACCAGTTCTTGTTTATCAACCATAACGTCTACCACTATGGCTTGTCCGATGAGTGACTTTAGCGCTTCCGAGATTAAAACCCTTGCATCAAAAGTGTTTGACGTAAGCACGGGTCCGATGTGATGGTACCGGTTTCCGCTTCTACCAAGCGCGATACCAGTTATTTCGTTATTTTCTTTCAGCATCGACGCTTTACCAGGATATTCTCTTACGAGGGACGGAATAAGCGCACTTCTGTTCGCGCCGAATATGATTTCATCAAAAGCTACGACGGCTGTAATGTCGGATGGCTGAATTGACTGAGGCAGGCTGGCCTGATGCTCCTCTAACGGCAAGGCCTGCATCATTATGTTTGTCATTCGCATAAGACGGTATTCATCCAAAAAACCAAACTTCCTGTACACTTGTCGCCCTGCCGGCGTAGCATCAAGCTTAATGGATTCGCAATGTTGTAACTTGTCGAGAATAGCCTCCAGCAGCATCTTACTCACTCCCCTACCCCGGTATTCTTTATCCACCAACACCATTGCAATCCATGCAATCCTGTTTGAATAATTGATGGCTGTTGTTGTTGCTATCACTTTTTTATCGGATTCCGCCACCAGGCAAATATTTTCCCGATTTTCTATGAACAACTGCCAGTCCTTTTCCGTTTGATTCCAACCCTCTGCGGTTGATA
>DAINQQ010000230.1:0-8723 GCA_036742645.1 Flavitalea sp. | reverse complement strand
TCCTGTTTTGCTTTGCAATATAACTTCTCCTGTAACTGACCCACTCTTTCCGCCGCTGACATGGATCGTTTGCTCTTCTTGAACAACTCCCCTTGCTTTGCCGCTTCGTCGCTTTGATGATCTTTAAAAATCAATTCTGACTGTTGATGAGTTATGAAAAGTTTGTTTACAGCAATGCCCCTTCGCTACTCCCGTTTTTACCTTTCCGGGTATCCTCACTACTATGGACATATCCGACTCCCTCAGCAGCAGTTGGTCTTCTCTGCTCTGCCAGGGGATCCCACGTTCATGCGCTACCTTCCTTGTGCACGCAACTGTATATTACCCCGGGTACTCCTTGTTGTTCATGCTGTCGTTTATCCCAACAAGATTGCAGGCTTCAACTAATTCGAGAGGCTGGCCAGTACCATTGGTGTAACGAGGCTTCACTACAGCAGCTTACACAATCGTAACTCCCTGAACTCTGCACGGTTTGTTTCCTCCCCGCACATCAGGGGTACTTTAACCTGAACGACAAATTGGGTTACATGGCTCTTTCATCCATTAGGTATTTAATTTACATTTATAAAACGCACGCCTCGTGGCGTACCGAATTGCACGAATTACCACTAAAGTAATTATTGCCAATTCGTGCAATTCGTGCCAAAAAAAATTATCACTATTGTGCAAGGGAAATCCTTATCTGCATTCCTGCTTTTGTATTTGTGATGGGTGGAGCGGTTGATATCTTGGGTTCAACACGGCGCTGTTCGAAATAGAGCTTGATATTCACGCGATTGCTGATTACATAATCGATCGTAGGATTAATAGTAATAACCTTATTACCCGCTGTTGGCAAAGCCTGCGTTTGATCGAGCCTGCTATTTGCGGTAGCATCATCGCGAATGCTCAGGTCAAGTCTGAAAGAAGCATCATTTTCCAAAGGCTTCCCTTTGATCTTAATCCAGGAGAATGCCCCGCGTCTTCGATACCCTGCACCTACCGTAAATTCAGTTGATCTGGCTTCGCTCAATTGAAAATCGATCAGGCTCAAACTCAGTTGTCTTGATTTCTTATACTCAAAACGTGCGCTCACCTGATTTGTGAATTGCATGTCTAAATCAATCAACGGAGCAAACTGCTCACTAATCGTAATATTCGGAACAAGGAAATAAGGAATAAAGTTTCCGGTTTGAGGATCTATAAAGCCGGGATAATTAAATCGAAATGGATCATCAAACAGTAAGGCGGAATTAAAGGTGTTCATGCTCAGCGTACTGTTGTATCCGTGAGTAATGGTGAAGTTTGTAAATATCTTTTCAAAACCTTTGACACGCGTTAATCCGTTGTACGTAAGTCTCCAGTTGGGCAAGGCCTTGATGCCGGAAAAAGGATTTGAACTTATACTGGAATTTGTCTGTTTGATAAGCGATATGGTATTGGGATCTTTATCAGTGTAAGCCGCAACAAAAGCAGGCACTAAAACATCCTGGGCATAACGGCCATAACCTTTATAGAAGCCATCAGGATTTTGAATAACATTTCCGGAGCCATCTTTTGAATACGGATTCTGGGATGCCAGCCTGGCTGATATTATAATTCTGTTATTCTCAAACTTCTTGAAGGTTTCCGACACCTCATTTGGTTTGACCTTATCAAACAATGTTTGGAACGAAATGTAACTAACGCTGAAGCTTCCCGCTGTATAGGGACTCAGCCTTGCGAAATTGCCACTGTATCCGATGGTGTCTTTATACAGTTCAGTATATGTTTTTCCAAACGATTTATCAAGGTTGATGTCAATATTGAGATCCCGGAAAGGAATCAGTTGCGCATTGATCGAAATCTTCTGGTTATAATCCTGCCGGTTTTGATAATTGAAATTTGGATCAGCCGTCAAAAATCCTTTGTTTGCAAGGTTATTAATAAAGTTAGTATCTGGTTGACGGCCCAGCACATAATCCCAGCCTGGAGCCATTGTTTTGAAATTCATTCCTAGAATTTTCGTGCTGTCCGTATATCCATAGATGTTGGATGTAGAAATCTCTGAATAGGTAACACTGACTCGCTTCAACGATGTCAGTATCCTTCCTAAAAACTTCAATCCACTTCCTAATTGAAGCGGCGCATTCTTATCCCGCACTTTTGCCGTTGTTGTAGTATCTCGTGGAGCATTAGGATCTGCTGGTGGTGTTGGCGCAGCTGGCGGAGCATCCTCTTCAAACGCTCTAAGCAGTCGCGATTTGTTATATAATTTTGAAAAATCGAACTCACCTGTAGCATTTTTTTGCTGCCCGTTAGATAATGTATTGCCCAAATTTTTTGCTATCAACGAAGCGGCGAGCCAATCATAAGTGGCAACATAACTCAAACGTACTGTTGTCCAGTCGAGCAGTGGAAGCTTCGTAGTCGGTAACGTATATGAGAAGTTTGCATTTTGTTGATACGAGATTGTTCTTCCTCCCTTTAGGAAATTATCCCACATACTTTTGTTCTCACCGCCGTCGAGTCGCCCGGAATCTTCGTCTACCCACGCCCGGTTCACGGCTGTGAAATCGATATTCAATGATCGCGTAAGATCCCAACGCAGATTATAGAAACGATCGAATGTGAAATACTTGTCGTAAGTCTCCGGGATCAATCCCTTTACGGTTCCAACACTACGCGGGCGAAATGTTCCAAATTGCCGGTTAACGTCGGCCCTGAATCCAAGCAGCGATGGTTTGGGATTGATGTTTAGGTCGCGTATCAATGAGTACCATGGCGATCTTGATTTAACCAGTTTTTTCAACGGTTCCCAATAAACAGGATCGGAAACGTAGTTATAACCCAATCCCGCGCGGTGACGCGTGACTTCGTTGTTTTCTATCAGCGGAGTATGTTCCTCCTCTTTATAATACGAGTAACTGATGTCTACATTTTCAATGCTCCATGGCTTTTGCTTCTTACCAGTGGTATTGACTTTTTTGACATTCGTAAAGTTGAACGTTTTGATCGTTCGCACATCTATCGCGTCATTCCGGATTGAATCCTTTTGACTTCCTGATGCGGCGCCTAGTTTATCTTTTAGTTCCACATCAAGGTCATATGGATCGTATTGTGGCGATGAAATAGTTTTCGAAATATTCGCGTAGAAAGGAATCGAAATCCCGGCTTTTGCGGGTAATAATTTTCCAAGTTCAAGATTAGTAGCCAAATCCAACTGAGTGTAGTCTTCTCTGGCTCTTTCATTAATTCTCTGATCAATACTTCCAAACCCCTGGCTTCTTGCACTGGCGGAAACATATAACGTTCCAAGATCAGCTAATTTCAAGTCGACACGACCTAAAGCAGCCCATCCTCCTTTCTCATTTAGATTACCAAGCCTTAGTTCGTTAAACCAAACTTCCGCGCAAGCTGGCTGCGATCGGCCTCTGTTTTCAATTCCAAGAAAGAATATCCTGATCTCACCGAGGTTTGGATTTCCGAGGATGGCGTATTCTTTTCCGTCGGCAGCCACTTGTCTATAATACTGAGAAACAGAACCGTTGTTGTTACGTTGAACTTTCAAATCGATCAATTTCTGTAGGTTCAACTCAAGATCATTCGCCTTTGGCCATATTTCTGCCTCGGTATGTGAACCCGTCCAGCTGGTTTTCTTGAGAGGTATCTTGATCTCATAAAAGTTATTAATGAGGTCGTTCCCAAGGCGTATTACATTGTAGATCTCATTATCCCCCAGATTATCTGTAGTGCCCGCCGATTCAATATGTGTATACAATAACATACTTCCATATTGCCGCAAATCCAGATTCAGAGTTTTGAAAACACCGCGTACGTCCTTTTGATCGAGCTCACAGATGCGCAAACTCAGCGATTGCTCATTCAGGAACAGGTTTACATTATTATTACTTAACTGTTGCTGGCGAACCACATCGGGCGGCGTTTTGTAAGGCACAGGGAAGCGGGAATTATTTTCTTCGATATTAACTGCTAACTGATTAAAGGTTGTGGGGCTATTGGCCGGAATCGGTTTGTATTGGCCTGTTGTATCTAATTCGTAGTTAAACCGGCGCCATTGATTTCGGACCAATTCCAACTTCGCAAATCGAAGTACTACGGAATCCTGGAATCCGGTCATGAACATCCTGATAAAGCGGATTGACTTAAAGTCAGGAATGTTGCCTACTTTTTTTTCATAACCCGTGACTGGTATTCTAAAAAGATACCAATTCTCAGGTGGACCATTCTTTGGGCGAACATGCTGGCTATCTGTAATAAAATTTCTTCCAATCTGCAGATCGTTTGGTGTGAGGTTAACGCGGTATTGAAAATATTCTTCCAGTTCATTCAAGGTATTATCCCGGTTGAATTCCTCCTGATCCGGATATAATGTAAACGCACTTACAAATTGATCGCCTGAAGAAGCAACCGGTGAATTTCCCTGCGGACTATTTATATTCTTATACCTCTGCAGAATCCCGTCTCTGGAAGTAAACGATGCATCACGGTAATTTTTAAAATCATCTTTTGAAGGATCTTTTAAGGCTTGTTGATAGATCGCCGAGTTTGCACCAAACCTTGTTCTGAGATCATCCAGGTAATCCTGGAATTTGATATTCTCGGCATCATTGTCGAGACCATCGAAGCCCGCATCCTGTAGCGGTCTGTCGGCGGGATCGTTGCTGAATGCTTGTGTAACCTGTAGTGGATTTCCTGGCACCTTTCCCCACACCGTTGCGGGGTCTTCCAGGGCCTTTGTCACTGCTCCGCTTATTCCATTTTCAAAGAACCGTTTCCCATCGCGTAAAATATCTTCCGATATATTTCCGAGATTGAAATATAGTTGGCCACCTGAACTCGCGGGATTTAAAATGTACGGATCCTGCATCCAGAATTCAATAAACTCTACATTGCCTGTTTCGAAATCCACCTGGTCAAGTCCACGCATGATACCTCCCCAGCGCTTTTGTGGGTTTACCAGCTTCCCGTCGGGAGTGATATTGTTAACATCGAAGTTATAAGGGCCAATATCTGTGGGATAAAAGGCCATATCGAAAGTTACAAGCTTTGCCTGTCCGAAATCAGTTGAACGTTGTGGATATATCTCTCTCACTTCTACCTGGCGAACACGAGGATCATGCAACAGATCATCATCGATTGGATTGTTTGAATTTCTGCCGTCCTGCAGTACCGGCTCAATATTATACCAGGCAAGCTTGGCTCGATTGAATCCGTAAGCTAAAGAGTCGATGATATCTGCTTCGGGAAACAAACCATTTCCGGCAGGCGTCGATGCCAGGCCCCAACTTACAAGAGGAAATCTCAGATCGATGGCATTCCGGGTTCCCTCGAAATCATCTATAAATATTAATCCTTCCTTGCCCTTTCCGATCTGGGGGGAATGACCAGGTTGCAGGAGTGCGGCTTCGCCATAGGCGGTTATGCTACTTGCTTCCGTCGTGTTATAATACGGAAGTTTATCCAGCCATCGCGTGATGCGGGGGGCTTCTGTTCGATAATTGAAATCAAACCCATACATCGTGTTTTTTATTGGATCCTCGTTATAACCCGTCTTGGTAAAAAACGGCCGCTCACCAAGTCTTACAATCGAAGCGCCCACCGACAGTGATTCCTTAGCAGTTGCTTTGGCTAAATAGTCTAGTCGCAACCCTAAAAAATTTCTTGTTTGCATTCCGAAACTTGCATTGTTTTCATACTGCACATTCACCGGAACACCTGACGTTATGATAGCTGAGTTAATAATCTTAACCGTTCCAAGGTTATAGTCAATTGTATAATCAACGTTTTCAATTAATATCTGCCCACCTGCCGATATGGTTACAGAACCTGGCGGCACATTGAACGCGTTGAGAGAAATCTCGGAGGTTGATTGACCTCTTGCATAACCACTAATAATATATCGATCAAGGCTCGCATAAGTTTTGGCAATCTCCTTGATCGTATCGTATAAGGGATAATAAATATACTTTTCTTCGAGCGCAGGTTGGCTACCTGGAAATGCAGCCGAATCAAGATCTCTTCCAAAGGGTTCCAGTAGAGGAAATATAATCCTTGCCTGTGATGAAATCACAGTAAATCCTTCCAGGTAATCAAAGACTCCATCTGGTAACGGATCGTTGCGCGCATTCAATCGGTCGAGATTCAGCAGGTTAATTAGTGGAACGCCTGCTTTTGGACCTTCCGGTAAAAATCTTTTTTGCCCTTTGCTCGGCTCTTCATATAAGATGTTCAGTTTAAAATCACCAGGTTGAATGCTGGAAATATAGCTGCCATCCTTTGTCTGAAGAGAATAAACATTCTTCATCATAAGGTCCCACAGCGGAAGATTGGTACGCTGTGAGGTCGCTTTCAATAGTTTCAAGAACAAAACTTTTTGAGTACCACCCTGTGTGGCTGTTGTATCCGGGGGCACATCCTGAGCAAATTCACCAACCTGGTATACTGTGCCGTTGTAACTATATTGAAACGCTATTGCCAACACCTCGTCTGGTTGCAAGGGCTGGCTCAACGAAAGAAAACCTACCTGGGGATTAAAATAATAATCAGTGGGGTTGAGTTTACGGGCAAAGGTCTTTTCAAAATCCTGGACTGGACGTAGACCAAGGCTATTAAGCCTTGTAGTGATTAACGACGGATTGCGGCTGTTGGGATCGTTGATGATTCTCGAGTACAGGTCATTCGCGGTATTGAACGGCAAACCATTGGGGTTTCCGGCAGCGCAGTTAACGCTGTTATTGAACGAGGGACATTCAGCCAGGTCCATCAAACCAACGATATCGCGTGTTTCCGTTGTGGATCCATTCCTGTTGGTCACCCATACTTCGATTCTCAGGATTTGGACTTTAGAATTGACGACTGGAAGCTCTCGCATCGCGTTATTGTAGTTCTTCCGGAAGTATTGGCTCATGAGGAAGTGCCTGTTCTCTTCATAATCATTAGCCTTAAACTCGAAATAAGTATTAGTCGCCCCACCCTGCAAGCCAAGTGATTGACGTTGCGCCCGTTGATTCGCAATTACTCCTGTCACGAACAATTTCCCAAACTGAAGTTGTGTTTTTATGCCGAAGAGAGATTGAGCGCTCGGAATGACGAATCCTTTTGAAGAGAACGAAACGTTTCCTGCCTCAATCCGCTTAATAATTTCGTCGTCAGTACCTGTGTAATCCAGCTTAAGCTGATTTTCAAAATCAAAATTTGCCTGGGTATTGTAACTGATAGGGAGTTTTAATTTGTCCCCGATATTTCCAACAACGCTCAGGTTTGCATTCATGTCAAAATCAAACCCTCCATTACGTCGTGCCCTTTCGGGTAGGGCGGGGTTTTTAATATTTTGTCCCTGGTAACCTGCAATGATTGTAACATCACCCTGAGGCCGAATATCAATTCGTCCGTTTCCAAAAATGCGGTTGAAGAGATTATCGGTGATCGACATTTTCGGACGAATCAATTTACGGTTCAGGCCGCTTACGATGTTTGACCGTTTTTTAAAGTAATCCACTTCGGCTTTGCGTGCCTGCAAGGCGAGAAATTCGTCAAATGTGAGATACGTCGGTTTACGATAATAGAAGCTGCCGACTTTTTCAATAATATAATATTGCTTCGTTTTGGGATCGTAAACAACTGAGTCGGTTATATTTACGGGGTCTTTGAGGTCGAATGAGTTGCGCTTGGGAGATGAATGTCTATCGCCCCTTCTGTCAGAAATAGGGTATTTCAGCGTGTCAGAACTAGCTGGACGTATCGATGTGTCTTGCTGCGGAGCATAGAAGGCTGACGCAGCTGTACAGAATACGGCCATCACTACGGTAAGCAATCCCGTAAGAGAAGCAGTGAAATTGAATTTTAAGGACAATCTGTTTTTCTCAAAATAGTTAGGTAGAATTCAGTTTTCTATAGGCTTAGAGTGTTTTTAAAGCTTTCTTAATTACCTCTTCTATTTTATCAAGCGTGGGATCTGCTTTTAGTACCCGCTGAATAGCCTGTTCACCAGCCGGGCGGGCAATGCCCAAGGCGATCAATGCATTTAACGCATCGTGTTCCAAAGAATTGTTTTTCAGCGTAGAAATATTTGAATCGAAAGGTGTTCTTCCGAATTTATCTTTAAGCTCGAGTACAATCCTTTCAGCGGATTTTTTTCCTATTCCTTTTATGCTCTCCAGCTGCCGCACATTTCCTTCGGTAATGGCTCTTATTAATTCCGCCGGCTTCATTGAGGACAACATCATTCGTGCCGTTGCTGCACCCACGCCCGAAACGCTGATCAGCTGTATGAACAGGTTTTTTTCCGCTTCGTCAAAAAAGCCAAATAAAATCTGGGCATCTTCCCGGACATGAAAGTAGGTAAAGAGCTGGCCCTTGTCCTGGTTCTGAATACTGGAATAAGTATTCAGGCTAATCTGAAGCTCATATCCCACCCCATTCACATCAACCAGAACCTGGGCAGGTGTTTTCCGAACAAAGTTTCCTTTCACAAAAGCGATCATGGCGCGAAAATAGGGAAACTTGGGTATGTACGATGTACGATGTGGGACGTAAGATGGATGTAATAGCAGATGTTTGATGTAAGATTGTTTGATGTAAGATGTAAGAAGTCAGGATTTCGCGCAATAGGCGATTGGGATGTCGGAACAGTGATATATGGTATCGCTAAAAGTTTACAGCTAACATGTTACATCTTACATCGCATATCTTAAACCATACACATTTCTGACTTCTATGATGTACTTTTACGCACCAATTCG
>DAINQQ010000229.1:0-8853 GCA_036742645.1 Flavitalea sp. | reverse complement strand
ACACCCGACACCAATGCAAAACCCGAACGTGATAGTGTTGCACGTTTTGCTTTTGGCTGGTCATACTTCAAAGAAATGAAAATCACGGAACTAAAAGCTCCGAGAAAAGTTCAATGGATTTGCACCGAGGGGGCGGGGGAGTGGATAGGAACTACCATTTCTTTTGAACTTCAGGTGGGTGATAAAGAAACCCTGTTAAATGCGCATCCTGAAATGAGCGATCAAATATTCCAACAAGAGGAAGGTAGTGAAGGAACCGTGTTAATTTTCCATCATGATAATTGGAAAGAATATACACCTATGTTCGCTGAGTGCAACTATACCTGGGGGCGATTCATGAGAAGCCTTAAATTATTTTGTGAAACCGGTGAAGGCCGGCCATGGCCAAATCAACATCGATGATCAAATTGTATAACTCCCAGGATCGATTCGGGTTTCGCTGATATTTAACCAACTCATTTACCTGCAATCAGAAGAACAATAAAGTTTGCTCATGGTTGCTCTTTGATCCCATAAAGGATTAACAATTCTTTGTATTGGCCGTATTGCAACAAATCATCACTTAGTATGTCTTTCCTACACATGAGAAATAATTCTGCAGGTTTCACGCGCAAATTTATCATGAATGAATGTTTGTGCTGTACTACTATAAAATCAAAGTAGATTTTTCAACCGCGGTGTTATGAACTCAAAATCCCTCCTGATACCACTTCTATTATTAGTCAGTTGTATTCCTGTTGATCAAATAGGATCTGTTCATATCGATACTGCTTGTAACTTATGTATTGTTGAGGGAGAAATCAATGGGAAAAAAGCTTATTTCATAATGGATACAGGAGCAGGTTTAACAACTTTTGATATCAATCAGGCTAAATATTTTGGTTTTACTTCAACAGAATCTGATTTGTCGGTAAATGCCTTTAATAACAATGTTGCGCCCATTCAACAGGCAGTAGGGATTATTTCTATTAGGATCAATGAAGTGGACATAACCGGAGATATCATGTACACAACGAATTTGAGCAATTTGGTAAAATATATTCAAACCTGCGCGAACAAAAGAATAAGTGGAATAATTGGAGTTCCAATTATGAAAAGACATGGCCTTGTAATAGATTTAACTAGTAATAGATTATATAAGAATTAGGATTTTGGGAATGGTTCATCATGTTTGATTAATTCGATTCATGCTGCTTGCATAAGATGGTGAACGTTGCCTTTACGGGGACACGTGGCTTTTTTGCGCCAGCGCGCTGTTCTTAGAAGTACTATCACACTTCGCCCATTGTTCGGGGCCTTTTCCTTCAGCCATTTATCAAACTGGAATAATCCTTGTGATTACAATTCATTACTTAAATACAATTACCATGAAAAGAATATTGATGATCCTCACGTCTCATAAGGAGATGGAGAACACCACCAGCAAAACAGGCGTATGGCTGGGGGAATTCACCGATCCCTACTATGAATTTGTTGATAAAGGGTATGATATTGTATTGGCAAGCCCTAAAGGCGGCGAACCACCGATTGACCCGATGAGTAAGATGACTGAACATATCACCGGGTCCAATCGTAGATTCCGGGACGACGAAACCGCTCAACGAAAATTTAAAAATACGCGCAAGCTTGAAGAAGTCAGGGTGGCAGAGTTTGATGCGTTATTCATTCCGGGTGGCCACGGCCCTATCTGGGATCTTGCTACGAACGCTGAAAGCGGTCAACTCATTCTCGACTTTTTATCCGCTGACAAACCGGTAGCAGCCGTCTGTCATGGTCCGGCGGCACTGATCAAAGCGGCTGAGCTGCGACCAGGATTACTGAATGGAAAACGGGTAACGGCATTTACCAATACGGAGGAAACAATGTCCATGCGCAGTGATAATGTGCCTTACAAATTAGAAACACGCCTTAAAGAACTAGGCGCAGACTTTCATTCTGCGCTTGTGCCTTTCACCTCTCATGTGGAGAAAGATGGCCTTCTGATTACAGGTCAGAATCCTTTATCTGCAGGGCCTACTGCGAAAGCAGTGATTAAAGCGTTGGAAACTGTGCATGCATAGCTGGCAAGTTGCTACGAATTGCAGGAATTACCACTAATTCTTCTCGTGATAATTAGTGCAATTCGTGGCAAAAAAACCGGCAACACTCAAGTCAAAACCGCTTACTCACGCCAGAGTCGGGAATCAATTATCATTCATCAACAACTATCATTCATCAGGCCCCTTCAACATAATTTTCCATCCGCCTTCATTTCACGTTGGGCTCCCATACGCCTTCGTTTCCTTGCCACACCCACTTTACATTATTATTCGACATCTCCTGTTCCGGGGCATTCTTTCGATGTGCTTTCCATAGGGCTGTAACGAAAGGATCATTAGTGGTAGTTTCAGCGCGTGGCCGACTGCGACCGCCTCGTGCATTGATGTAGGGATCATCCTCCCGCATCCAACGCTCAATGTATTCGAAAAATGCATCGTGACCCCATGGTTTAATTGCTTTCATGTATCGTGCTGCCAAGGCAGTTCCTGTCCACGCCACAGCATTGCAGCAAAGTCGATAGCTCTCAGAAGTGCTGTCCCACTTTGCCCATTGTTCCGGGGGCTTCTCTTCATAACTGTCCCGCTTTCCATGGTGAAAGATCATTTGCCATAAAGCATTTTGTCCGAACCATCCTTTGCCATAATACGTTTGTGTGTCTTCCTGAAAAACAGCGGTTGCAGGAAGTTGAAGAATCGTTGGATTATTTAACATGATGCTTGCAAAAACGATTGGCCATTTACGTCCACTTGAATGGCCGCCACCTTCATTCCAATAACCTCCGTTCATTGCAATGCCATAAAGATCGATCCCGCGCTGAATTAATTCTATCGTTAATTTTCTCTTTTTCTCCAGGGGGACATCCAGCATTACCATGAGACTTGCCATGGAAACCAATCGCGCATGTTCGCGGCCGTAATTAGGGCCGTTCTCATTGGGCACCAGTTCCTGCTGCTCCCAGCTCATCAGGTGATCTAACCATGGCCTTTGAAAGTATCTTTCAAATTCCGGCCAGGAGGGAACCTCTGCACCAGCAGGTGCTGAGAGTTTTGGAAGCAAATTCCATTGAATATCTTTTGCCTGGAAGATTGGTTTTACTGTACCAGCATACGGAGGACGGAAAGCATCAGCAGGGGGGACTTCGCTCAAACAAGTTAATACAGCGGCAGCCTTCATTACCACCTGCGATCTTTTTTCATTCTCCCACATGATGTTCTTGCAAAAATTATCAACAGGCAGCGTTGTGTTGCTGATAGATGAAATAAGAGATCGTTCTGGCGTGAGGGTTAGCGGAACCGAAATAGCATCGCCCTTTCTAAACGACCCACTCCTCGAATCATAGCCTTGTGTTCTCCCGGCTTTCAAAACAAGCATTGAGCCGTTACGCATGGTGGTGTCTAACTTTAAACTGGTATCATTCCACCTGTTCTTCTTAATGTTTACAATTTCCGAATGAGTTGGACCAGGCACAGGAGTTATTTTAATAATCGTAACAGGTCCGATCACCCACCAGTCACCGGTAATGAACTGGCCGGTTTTGGCAGGTTTATCAAACGTCCATGTAATTCCATACTGGCTGACACTCGTACGGTTTTCAATTTTTACGGCTTGAGCAGATGGTTTTTGAGAAAGGCACAAAAAAAGAAAACATGTGAGAACTAAGGTCTTTTTTATCATCAGATTAGTATTTAATCGGCGTGCAAAGGCGCGAAGCCGCAAAGAGCAGTTTCAGCTTGCGGCTTCGCGTCTTGCACGAATTACTCATTTCTTCGGCAATACATATTCCACGCCAAAGTATTTCGCATACTCCTCCAATGGTGGAAGCCCCACCGACGCTCTTCTTTTATTTACGTTCACCTCATCCATGATCGGCAAAAATTCATATTTCCCTTGTTCATTCCGCCTAATTAAATATTTCTCATCAGGGGTGAACTTACCTTGTGCGGATGAAAAAAAGTGTAAGAGTAATAGCGATATAAAACATCTGAATTTCGGCATGGGATCTTAAAGGTATGAATTACGTCAAATGGTTGGAAGACGATAACCGTCTACCTTTGGATTTTATCATTAGCATAAAGGAAAAAAAAATTCTCATCCGGAAAAGATTATTTCTCGCAAAGGCGCTAAGGCGCAAAGCGGTGAGTATCGTGCTCGCAGTAAACTGATAATGGCAAACCGAATAGAAATGGTTTGCCAATACTTTCTAATAAAGTTTATGTTTTTGCAATCAACATTGGTCAATGGTGAATGGTAAACGGTTGCCTGGCGGTTACTACAAGTAAAATTCCCTACGTTTGAATTCTTAATCTATATCATGAAATTTGACTTGCTTCGGGTGATCGATATCCTGGGAACGATTTCTTTCGCCGTATCCGGCGTGTTTGCAGCGATGCAAAAAAAGCTCGATCTTTTCGGTATCCTCGTGATTGCTTTTATTACTTCAGTCGGTGGTGGTACACTACGCGATATACTGCTGGGTGATCTGCCCGTAAGTTGGATGCGTGATCTATTCTACCCGCTTTTGATCCTCGGAATAACTGTTGTTACAATTTTGTTTAGGAGAATAGTTGGCAATTTCCAGGCGACACTGCTGGTCTTTGATTCGCTGGGCCTTGGATTTTTTACCGTGTTCGGTTTGCAAAAAGGAATCGCGTCTGACATGCATCCCGGTATTTGTATTGCACTTGGCACTATTACCGGTTGCTTCGGTGGAGTCATAAGAGATATTTCACTTGGCAGCACTCCGCTTATTTTTCAGAAGGAGATTTATGCTTCTGCATCTATCCTTGGCGGCATAGTTTATTTTTTGTTGCTTCTCATTCCAGTACCGACATATTTCGTGGAAGTAATTGTGATCGCAGTCACTTTTGCCGTGCGAATGGTTTCAGTGCATTTCAAATTGTCGCTCCCTGGCATTTATTAGAACGTTCTTCCACGAATGGATACAGATTTTAGCGGGAGTCAGTAGTCCGGCGTTGGGACTTCTAACGGACAAGTCTGCGTTGTGGGGTTCCGGGAGATCTAGAAATAATAATAAGGATTTCGTAAATTTTATCATCTTTAGTTCATGATACAAAAATTATTTCAGTGTATCCTGGCTCTCTCAGTGATACAACTCTGCGGCTGTTCGAGGCACCTCAACGTTACAAAAGGTGTCTTGATCTGGGAAGAGAATTTCAACCAAACAGGATCCTTCGATCTAACTAAATGGTCGAAAATACCACGCGGCACTGCCGACTGGAACAGATATATGAGCGATTTCGATTCCTGCTACGCAATGCGTGACGGCAAACTGGTATTGCGTGGAATCAGGAATATGAGTGTATTGAACGATACCGCTCCTTACTTAACAGGCGGCGTTTATACGAAAGGTAAAATGAGTATTAAATTTGGAAGGATAGAGGTGCGGGCAAAACTGAACGGCGCGAAAGGAGCGTGGCCTGCCTTTTGGATGCTTGCCGAAGATGCGAAATGGCCCGACGGGGGCGAGCTTGATATTATGGAACGATTAAGCTTTGATACGTTCGCCTATCAAACCATTCACACAAATTATACTTACACACTTAAAATAAAAGATAATCCGAAGCCGAGTGGAACCGGTACAATTAATCCAGCCGATTTTAATACCTACGCGGTTGAAAAATATCCTGACAGTGTTGTGTTTTTTATTAATGACAAGAAAACATTTAGCTATCCACGCATTCAAACCGATAAGGAAGGACAGTTTCCATTTGATAAGCATAACCATTATTTACTCATTGATATGCAACTGGGAGGCAATTGGGTCGGTGCTGTTGAGCCAAAAGATCTACCGGTAGAAATGGAAATTGACTGGGTACGGTTTTACAATTTAGAGAGTAAAAGGTGAAACTGGTAGTATCGATGATCTGGAAAAGTTATTCTGGCATATGCAATTTGTCACGGGTTTTAGTTCGGTTGTCAAAAAATTGGCAGATGAGTATTCGCTGGTTATACCTTAGTCTGGAAAATAACTGGCCATGCGTAACATCATGAAATGCTTAATTCAATTTAATCATCTCGTACTGTCGGTCGTTCTGCTTTTTAATTGCAATGGCAATTATCAAATCCATGGAGAGAACAATCCGGACAAAAAATGCGTTGAACTTGATTCTGGTGAAAAAGGATTTATACAATTAGTAAATAACGATGAACCTGGAGAGCCTTTGGTTATCTACGGAAAAATTATGGATCGGAAGACAAACCAGTCTATTAAGGGTGTTTCTGTTTTTCTTTACCAGACCGATTCGAGTGGGATCTATAGCAGTTCGGGCAAGGATGAAGACGCCAGGATCAGAGGCACTGTATATACGAATGAAAGCGGATGCTTCAAGATAAAAACAATTCTGCCCGGTGATTATCCCGGACAGAAAAACAGCAGGCATTTGCATTATGTTATCAATGCAAAAGGCCATTCAGAAAAAAAGAGCATTCTTTTTTTCAAGGGATTTACCACAGAAAATATCACAGGACAAGGTCCTTTGATCGTTCTGGATATTCATAAAGATTCAACAGGAACCTGGATTGGATCTACGGATTTTTATTTGGAATAAGGATGAATTTCTTGCATACACTGATGCGACTTTGCATTCGCGATTACTGCGGCACATACTTCCCATACACCGCATCCCTAAAGCTCTTATGCAATTTCCGGTCAAAGGGAAATATTTGTACAAACAATATTGCTGTTAAATCATTTACCGGGTCAACCCAGAAAAGTGTACTGGCGGCACCGTCCCAGAAAAATTCTCCAACTATACCATTGTTTTCCTCGGCCGTCGCCGGCGGGTGAAGACGCACGGCGAAATCAATTCCAAATCCAACCTGGCCTTTGCTGGGGAGCCACATGCGCTGGGTAATCGTATCCGACAAATGGTTCGTGGCCATCAATCGAATCGTTTCCGGTTTCAAAATTGTGGCTTTGCCCACGGTTCCCTCGTTAACCAACATTTGTACAAACTTCATGTAATCATCAAGCGTGGAAGTGAGACCGAATCCTCCCGGCTTTAACGGCCAGCCTCTGGTATTGAAATCATTCGTATCAACAGGTACCCGGCTTAAAGTCCCGTCATCGCCTCTGCGGTACGTGGCGGCAAGTTTCTTGCGGTCAGTTTCCGGGACGACATATCTCGTCTTCGTCATTCCAAGCGGATCTAAAATATTTTCCTTCACAAACAGATCAAATGGTTTTCCCGTAATCCGCTCTACCAGGTATGCCTGTACGTCTACTGAAATTCCATATGCCCATTGAGTTCCCGGTTGAAACGCGAGTGGCAGGGTTGCCAATCTTTTTGCCATTTCATTCAGCGTCGTATTAAAATTCATCGGATCCGTTTTTCGCACAAGTTCCCGCAGGCCGGGAATATCGGTGTCTACAGCAAATCCTGCTGTATGGCGGGTGATATCGCGGATGGTAATTGGACGTTTCACCGGTTCGAGAATCATATTTCCGGCTGAATCAACTCCCTTGAAAACCTTCATATCTGCAAATTCAGGAGCGTACTTTGAAAGTGGATCATCGAGCTGAAAAGCGCCCCTTTCGTAAAGTTTCATTAACGCAACGCCTGTCACCGGTTTGGTCATTGAATAGATACGCACAATCGTACTCCGGTCCATCGGGATCTTTGCCTCACGATCCGCATAACCGAAAGCATTGAAATACGTCTCTTTATTTTTTTCAAAGATCAATGCCGACACACCTGCTATTTTACCTGAATCAATAAAGCTTTTCAAGGCAGAATCGATCCGGGCTTTTACGGACTTATTGATGATACTCCCGCCTGCATTTCGGTTGTTATTGGCCCGCTGTGCAAATGAACCGGCGTATAGAAAGAGGACTAAGACGCCAATGATTGTTTTATTCATGCTTTAGATTTACCTGACTCCCTGGAATATGTTCTTTTGTGACTGCCAAATATAAAGTATCATACATCTACGGAGAAAATAAATTGACAATTGAAAGGTCTATTCGGACAATTGACGATAAACTGAAATTGTGAATCTCGGATATTCTCTTATGTATTGACTAAGAACTTGCGGTTTTTACAAAGCCGTCAGGAACATGGCTTGATGGCATCAGGCAGAATATGCTCTGCACACAGCCACAGCCCATCTTTCAAAACACGTTCGCCCCAGTCCAGATAATTTATAATAGATTTTCGTTTGACAGAATAGCTTTGCCATGGATCACACGGATTACCGCGCATTAAATCCGTGTCAATCCGTGTAATCCGTGGCAAAAAAAGAATAGAAGAGAATGTATCCGGCCAATTTTTTCGACAAAGTAAATTTCATACAGCATATTTTGCATATGAATTGAAATAAAGAACTTCGAACAATGAAAAATAAAAAAATAGGATGGATTGGTACCGGCATCATGGGTAATCCAATGGCGAAACACCTGGTAAACGCGGGCTACAAACTGAATGTGTATAATCGTACGAGACAGAAAACTGAAGAATTGATTGGCATGGGCGCTGTTTGGTATAATACTCCGGCTGATGTCGCAGCAAATTCAGACGTGGTCATTACGATGATCGGTTTTCCCAAAGATGTGGAAGAATGTTATTTCGGAGAGCAGGGAATATTTACGAAGATTAAGAAGAGAAATATTTTAATTGATATGACCACCACCAAACCAAGTCTTGCCGTAAAAATATTTGAAGAGGCAGCAAGGGCAGGAGCGGAGTTCATTGATGCGCCTGTTTCCGGTGGACAGGTGGGTGCTGTCAATGCATCGCTTTCAATTATGATAGGCGGCAAAAAAGAAGTGGTTGATTCGGTAATGCCCATTTTCCA
>DAINQQ010000228.1:0-8933 GCA_036742645.1 Flavitalea sp. | reverse complement strand
ATAATGCCGGCCTGTTAACGGGTGATATGAACTGGAAATGCACTGGGATACTATGCACGCTTGATGCAACAGAAGAAGTGATCCGGGAAGCGGGCATGCGCAATTGCAATCTGGTTGTTGCACACCATCCCATCATTTTTTCAGGCTTAAAAAAGATCAACGGCAAAACTTACGTTGAGCGAGCCGTGATTTTGGCCATTAAAAATGATATCGCGATTTTGGCGATCCATACAAATCTTGATAATGTAATTGGTGGAGTCAACGGAAGAATGGCTGACCGATTAGGGCTAATAAGCAGAGCAATCCTCGTTCCTCGATCGGCCACGTTGAAAAAGCTTTTCACCTTCGTGCCGGTTGATCATATTGAAAGTGTTCGGAAAGCAATTTTCGATGCAGGTGCCGGTTATATCGGAAACTACAGTGAATGTAGTTTTAGTATAGAAGGGGTGGGTACTTTCAACGGGAATGAAAACACTGACCCCTTTGTGGGTGAACGTGGCAAACGACACTATGAAAAAGAATTAAAACTCGAAATCATATTTCCATCGCATATACAGGCACCGGTACTTCGTGCCCTGAAAATGGCTCACCCATACGAAGAGGTAGCTTTTGATGTGATCGAAATATCAAATCCACATCCTTATACAGGGTCCGGTTTAATTGGGCAATTTCCCGAAGCAATGCAGGAAGAGGCGTTTCTACATCTTATAAAACATCAGTTTAAGCTTCAGCTGGTACGACATACCCGGTTTATTAAACAGCCGATCAAAAAAATCGCAGTTTGTGGGGGAGCTGGCAGTTTCTTGATTTCCAGAGCCTTAGCTGAAAATGCCGATGCTTTTCTGACGGCCGATATGAAGTACCACGAGTTCTTTGATGCAGACGGAAAAATGTTGATCTGCGATATAGGACATTATGAAAGCGAGCAGTTTACTACCGATCTCTTGAGTGATATTTTGCGCAAAAAATTCCCTACCTTTGCCGTCCTTAAATCGGAAATACAAACCAATCCGGTTCATTATTATTTCTAAATTATGGCGAACGTAAAAGAATACTCAGTAGAGGAAAAATTAGCCTCCCTTGTTTCCCTCCAAAAAATAGAATCAAAAATTGACGAGATCCAGATATTAAAAGGTGAATTGCCTATGGAAGTTAGCGACCTGGAGGATGAGATCACCGGCCTACACGCCCGTCACACACGGATTGAGGAAGAGATCAACGGCATCCAGGAGTTTATTAACCAGAAGAAGAATGCTATCAAAGAGGCTGAGGGGCTGGCGAAAAAATACGAAAAGCAGAGTGAAAATGTAAAGAACAGCCGTGAATTCGAAGCGATCAATAAGGAAATGGAAATGCAGCAGCTAGAAATGAAACTGGCTGAAAAGCATATCAAAGATGCTAACGAAGAGATTGCAGAGAAAGTGCAGATACTGGAAAAGGCAAAGAAGAATCTTGTTGCCAAGGAAGCGGTATTGACTACAAAAAAGGGTGAGCTTGAAAAGATCATTGCTTCTACCGAAAAAGAAGAAAAGCATTTTCATACATTATCCGAGGGCTCCCGTGAGAAAGTCGAGCAGCGCTTGCTTCATTCATACGATCGCATCCGAACCAATTATCGGAATGGACTGTCCGTGGTGCCAGTTGAGCGCGACGCATGTGGTGGTTGCTTCAATGCGATCCCACCTCAACGCCAAAGCGAAATCAAGCAACGTAAAAAGATTATTGTGTGCGAGAACTGCGGTCGGATTTTGGTCGACCGGGATCTATTTGATTCGGTAGATGTGAAATGAGGTTGAATTTGTTCCAACATTTCAACTAGCATATTAAAAGGGTGTTCTCCGGAACACCTTTTTTTATGATGCTGAACTATCTTGCATGCATGAAGTTGGGGTTCCGTTTAGTACAACAACAATTTTTATTAGTTTCCTTAGTCGCCTTCCTATTATTCTTTCCTACCGGTAAGGTATACGCTGAGGTGTTTGATTTTAATGCGCGATGTCAGCAGGCGTATAAGGAAATCATTCAACTTAAATTGAAGAACGGGCAAATATTAATTGATGAAGAAAAGAAGAAAAACCCTGATAACCTTATCCCTTTTTTTCTCGAGAACTATATTGACTTTTTTACGCTTTTCTTCAATGAGGATCCTGACGACTACCAAAAACTGATCCGCAACCTCGACAAGCGTCTTGCCCTCATGAATAGGGGACCCGAGAATTCACCTTATTTACTTTTCACAAAAGCTGTGATTCACTTTCAGTGGGCAGCCGTGCGCATAAAATTTGGCTATAATTGGGACGCGGGTTGGCAACTTCGCAGGGCTTACCTGCAGATAAACGAAAACATGGGATTGTTTCCCTTATTCACGCCGAACCTCGTATTTAATGGAGCCATGCAGGTGGCTGTGGGAACAATACCTGATGGCTATAAATGGCTAAGTAATCTTTTCGGATTGAAAGGAAGCATTAAGACAGGGATGGAACGTCTTGGTGTGTTTTTGGAAAGTAAAGATGATCTCTCACTGATTTTTCATGAGGAAGCGGCTTTTTACTACTTATACCTGAAGTTTTACATGCAGAACGATAAGGAAGGAGTTTTTGATTTCATTCGAAAGTCCAGGCTGGACATAAAGAACAATCACCTGCTCACTTACCTTGCGGTTAATCTCAGTATCAACAATCAACAAATGGATCATGCGAGGCGAGTTTTATTGGAGCGAAACACGAGCCCTGAATATATTTCAACTTCAGCATGGGATTTGGAGATGGGATACATCGCGATCAGTCGTCTTGACGCCGACGCAGCAAAATATTTCGAAAGATTTCTCCAGATATTTAAAGGGAAATTTTATTTAAAGGATGCATTCCAAAAATTAAGCTGGCATTATTATTTACAGGGAAACCAGCCAAAAGCCAATCATTACCGAAACCAAATTCTTACAAAAGGAAGCGCGGATACAGATGCCGATGAACAGGCTTTAAAAGAAGCCCGCAGCGGTAAATGGCCAAACAAGTTATTACTACAGGCACGACTGTTGAATGATGGCGGATACCACGCAGAAGCCTTACGGCTGTTATATGGGAAACGCGTAATTGACTTCAATCTTCCTGAAGATAAGTTAGAGTTTGCATATCGCGTCGGCAGGCTGTATGATGACGTTGGAAGAGATGAAGAGGCCGTTGAATTCTATAAGTTGGCAGTACAATCAGGCGAACAGCGAACGGAATACTATGCAGCCCGAGCAGCGTTACAGATTGGATATATCTATGAACAAAAACAAGATAAGACGAATGCCATCGCATGGTTTCAACGATGCCTGAAAATGAAAGATCACGATTTCAAAAACTCATTAGACCAGCGAGCGAAAGCGGGAATTGAAAGATGCCAAGAATAATTTTTAATGTGAATATTAGCAAATTAGCAAATGTGAAAATTACGTTTTAAACGTTTTTTTCTGCTGTCCGCATCACGAAAGATACTATATCTTGTTCTGGACTGTTTTAATTCACATTTATAAGTCTATTCATTTTCACATTTGCTAATTTGCTAATTTGCTAATTAGATGCTTAAACGTCTTCATATTCAGAACTACGCTATCATCGATGAAATTGAAATTGATTTTTCATCGAAGCTAAATATAATTACCGGCGAAACAGGTGCTGGTAAATCTATTCTTGTTGGAGCTTTATCGTTAATCCTGGGCGATCGGTCAGACACAAGCGTTTTGATGGATCGGAATAAAAAATGTTTTGTAGAAGGCATATTTTCTACCGATCAAAAAAATGAGGTAAGAGCTTTCTTAAAAGAAAATGATTTGGATGCTGATGAGGAAGTGGTAATACGAAGAGAGATCAATACGAATGGCAAGTCGCGTGCATTCGTAAATGATACACCCGTCAACCTCGAGCAATTGCGCCTGTTAAGTTCTATGCTTGTCGATCTTCATCGCCAATTTGATACGCTGGTTCTCGGGGAATCGGATTTCCAACGACAGGTACTCGATGCACTGGCGGGAAATTCCGGCGTGGTTCTGCAATACCAAACAATTTATTACAAGTTACAAACTACACGAAGAGAGCTAGAAGAGCTTCAACTGCAGAAAAGCATCTTTACTAAAGAATACGACTATAACAAGTTCTTGTTCGACGAACTGGAAGAAGCAGCTTTCAAAGAAGATGAGCTCGAACGATCGGAGTCAGAACTTAAATTGCTCAGTAATTCCGAGGGGATAAAAACTGTATTATCTAAAGTAGCATACCAGCTTAATGAAAGCGAGCAACCAATCATACAGGAGTTGAAAGGTCTGCAAAACCAGTTGTCTGCTATTTCTTCATTTCATCCAAATCTCGAAGAGGTTCTTAAACGGATGCAATCTGCCCAAATAGAACTTCAGGATATAGCTGATGAAATAGATCGCATGAATGACCATGTAAATTATGATCCAAAACAAATTGAACAGCTCAACGACAGAATTTCGACTGGCTATAAGTTGTTGAAAAAGCATGCTGTGAGAACTACTAATGAACTGCTCGCAATACATGCAACTCTTGAAGATAAATTAAAGGCAGTGTTGAATATAGATGATGCAATATCAACTAAGCAGAAAGAGGCAGAGGCTATATTAAAGGAGGCCAATGACATGGCGGCAATTCTTTCCGATAAACGGAAAAAACAGATCGAGCCACTTCAGGAAAAAGTCAACCTGCTGCTTACTCAGGTTGGAATGCCAAATGCCAGGTTAAAAGTAGATATGCACGATCATTCGTCGCTGAATTCGAATGGTAAAGACTCCATCGATTTTTTGTTTGATGCAAACAAAAGCAATCGCTTTGAGGCTATCCGCAAGGTAGCTTCGGGCGGTGAGTTAAGTCGGTTGATGCTGTCAATAAAGTCCCTGGTTGCCGAATCTATAGATTTGCCGACCATGATATTCGACGAGATCGATTCAGGCATCTCGGGAGAGGCAGCCCGACAAGTGGGAATTATCATGAAGGGTCTTGCCCTGAAACGGCAGGTTATTTCAATTACCCATCAACCACAGATTGCCGGAAAGGCTGATTCGCATTTCTTCGTATATAAGGAGATTAAAGGCGAAGCCATCAAAACAAATATCCGACAGCTTACAAAAGACGAACGCATTACAACAATCGCAAAAATGCTTAGCGGTGAAAAGCCTACTGCTGCGGCGTTGGAAAACGCACGCGAAATGGTAATGAATTAATTGGTATGCTCTCACCCAAAGATTTTATTCTTTACTTATTACTGGCCATTATTCCAGCAGTGTTCATTAACCAGTTTCTTCTAAGGAGGATACAACCGAGGAAATCGTTCAGGCAATTTATTATATATATTTTTTTGTTGCTTGCGATTACCCTGGGTTACACAATATTGGTCGGTTGGAAACGATGGTATGATCAATGCTCCAACAAATTTTTTATCCGCTATCCTATTAAGGTTTGTTTGGCCGCTCAAACAATAACTCCTTATTTTTAGGGTTTTAAAAATAATCATCTATGGCATATAACCTGCTACAAGGAAAGAAAGGGATCATTTTTGGAGCTCTCGACGAAA
The DNA here is from genome assembly GCA_036742645.1 of Flavitalea sp. Classification (GTDB taxonomy): domain Bacteria; phylum Bacteroidota; class Bacteroidia; order Chitinophagales; family Chitinophagaceae; genus Flavitalea. The sequence goes on along the minus strand of DAINQQ010000228.1, from coordinate 3,362 downwards.
AATCAATTGCCTGGCGAACAGCCCTGAAATGCCATGAAGAAGGTGCTCAGATTGTATTATCAAATGCTCCTGTAGCATTGCGAATGGGCGAGATCAAAAAACTCGCAGATGCAGTGAACGCACCTGTGATAGGTGCGGATGTAGTGAACATGGATGATCTTAAGAAGTTATTCGAGGAATCAATGAAACATTTCGGCGGGGGAATCGATTTTATTCTTCATTCAATTGGAATGAGTCTAAATGTGCGAAAGGGCAAACATTACACTGAAATAGATTATGGCTTCAACCAGAAAAGTCTTGACATTTCTTCTATGTCTTTGCACAGGATACTGCGCACGGCCTGGGAGATGGATGCATTGAATGAATGGGCGAGTGTTGTAGCCCTTACATATATCGCTTCTCAACGAGTTTTTCCGGATTATAACGAAATGGCTGATGCAAAAGCATTGCTTGAAAGTGTTACGCGCAGCTTTGGCTATCATTATGGTGTTAGAAAGAAAGTTAGAGTTAACACTATTTCACAATCACCAACAAAGACCACAGCAGGAAGCGGCGTTAAGGGCTTTGATGGTTTTATGTCGTATGCTGAAAAGATGAGCCCCCTCGGAAATGCTACCGCTGATCAATGCGCTAATTATTGCGTTTCACTATTCAGTGATCTTACCAAAATGGTCACAATGCAAAATCTTTTTCATGACGGTGGATTTTCATTTACAGGAGTCACAGAAGAGATCGTTAGTCAAATGGAAAAATAGTTGGTATGACATGGATTGACGGATTGGGGTTATTCGGTGCATTTTTGTCGGCGATTACTTTTGTGCCGCAGGTTTATAAAGCGTGGCAGACAAAGTCAACCGGTGATTTATCTGTTTGGATGATTATTATCTTGCTTGGTAATGTCTCTACCTGGTTGACTTACGGGATAATCAAGGATGACTTTGCAATTATTCTGGCCAATTCTATTATACTTTCACTGTCATTGCTGTTGTTATACTTTAAGTTGACTTTTAAGAAGAGTCGCTAGTCTGCCGCTTTAATGCAGTCTTAGCTCGCATTGATCATGCAAATAATTAATTGTTTTCTTTATGAGAATTGAACACATTGCTATCTGGGTAAAGGATATCGAACCTATGAAGGATTTTTATTGCCGTTACTTTAACGCAGTAGCGGGTAAAAAGTACATCAATCCTAAGAAACAATTTGAATCGTACTTTTTAAGCTTCGATGATGGCGGAAGACTTGAATTAATGAGTATGCCGACAATCCCCGCCACAGTAAATGATGAGTACAAGCAATTCACCGGGCTTGTACATTTTGCCCTATCTACGGGAGACGAAAAAAAGGTGAATGAGCTGACAAAGCAACTGGTTATAGATGGTTTTGAACTACTTGATGGCCCGCGGTGGACAGGTGATGGGTACTATGAAAGTGTAGTTCTAGATCCTGAAAAAAACCGGATTGAAATTACTATTTAGCTATTTATCGCGGGCGAATAAAGAATTTTGCCACGGATTACACGGATTTGCACGGATTATAATCCTTGGCAGTACACAAAATAAAAAACCGCCCAGAGGCGGTTTGATTATTTTTTGCTGTGGTTGTCAATATTCATCTTCATTGAAAAAGAAATCTTCCTGACTTGGATAATCGGGCCAGATATCGTCAATTCCTTCGTATATCTCACCTTCATCTTCGAGTTCCTGTAAATTTTCTACTACTTCAATTGGAGCACCGCTACGGATAGAGTAATCAATCAATTCGTCTTTCGTGGCGGGCCATGGTGCGTCTTCAAGGTATGATGCTAATTCTAATGTCCAAAACATGGTAACCCGTTTAATTTTCGCAAAAGTAACTTTCTTCGCGAAAAAACCAAATCTATCTTTTAAAGATGCCGAGAAGTTTTGGCCAAATATGATCAAGGGGGAATGGTTACATCGTAGAAGCCGTTGGTTTGTAGTATCTTGAAACGATTTTAGAATGCCGAAATCATGATACTACAAGCCAGGAACATACATAAGAACTACGGTCAGTTATGGGTATTGAAGGGAGTCGATCTTGAGATCAAGCAAGGAGAAATTGCGAGCATTGTTGGTCCCTCCGGCTCCGGAAAAAGTACATTGCTTCATATATTAGGTACTCTCGATCATCCAAACAAAGGCGAAGTCTTCATTAATCAACAAAAGATTAATTTTTTGCACGAGAAAGAAGTTGCTGCTTTCCGAAATCATCATATTGGTTTTGTTTTTCAGTTTCATCATCTTCTTCCGGAATTTACCGCACTGGAAAATGTAAGCATTCCCGGTTGGATGGCCGGGCGAAAGAAAAAAGAAGTGGGTGAGAAGGCCTCAGGGATTCTAAAAACACTTGGCCTCGGCGAGCGGCTGGATAATAAGCCGGGAGCTCTATCCGGAGGAGAACAACAACGTGTAGCCGTGGCACGTGCATTGATCAATGACCCAAAGATTATTTTTGCAGACGAACCAACCGGCAACCTTGACTCAGCAAATGCCAAAGACCTTCACCAGTTATTTTTTGATCTGCGCAAACAGTTCAATCAAACATTCCTGATCGTAACTCACAATGAAGAACTGGCGCAGATGAGCGACAGGATACTACATATGAAAGACGGGAAAATAATTTGAAAATTTGGGAATATAGACAGGTAATTCCCATTTATTAAATCCATTTTCAAATTTTCAAATTGAACCGGTGCTTTCCACAATAGCTCCTCAGCTTTATTAAACCCATTTCCAAATCTTCAAATTTTCAAATTAAACTCGCGCTTTCCACAATAGTTCCTCAGCTGTAATAAATCCATTTTCAAATTTTCAAATTGAAAATTTTCAAATTGAAAATTAAACCCGCGGTTTCCATAGTAGTTCTTCAATTTTCAATTCGTGCGCAATGAACCTTGCGAGTATGAAAAGATAGTCGCTTAGCCTGTTGAGATATTTGATGACGAGCGGGTCGACAAACAATTGTTGTTCGAGCATACTTACACAATGGCGCTCGGCTCTTCTGCAAACACATCTTACTACATGGGCCGTGGATACGCTGATATGTCCACCTGGCAGTACGAAAGACTTCATCGGTAGTAAAGATGAATTCATCGTGTCAATTCCATTTTCAAGCCATCTGACGTCTTCCTCTTTCAAGTCGGGAATCTTAAGCAGCGGTTCCTTGTCTGGATCGCAAGCCAGTGATGAACCGATCGTAAATAAGCGGTCCTGTATTTCCCTTAATGATCTCGTGGTTTTATCGTGATGAAACTGATCGCTAAGTAATCCTATATAAGAATTCAACTCGTCAACAGTTCCATAAGCTTCAATTCGGATATGGTTCTTTAAGACCTTCGTTCCTCC
>DAINQQ010000227.1:0-8964 GCA_036742645.1 Flavitalea sp. | reverse complement strand
ATGATTGATGACCGCTGGATGCAATCTGGTCATCCTGGATTAGTTTACTTCGACTGGCAGGATGAATTCTTTAGGAGTGGAATCGTACAGAATTATCAACTTTCGGCAAGCGGTGGAAATGAGTCGGTGAAATATTTTGTTTCAGGAGATTATCTTGATCAGGACGGAATCACGCACGGAGTAACATATAAGAGATATTCAGCAAGAGCAAATATTGAAATTAATGCGAGTGACAAATTAAAGTTCGGACTGAATCTTGCTCCTTCTTATTCTATCGCAAATGATCCGGGTGTTGACGGTAAAGATCTGCAAACTCATATTGCCGCATCGCTCGTTCCAATTGCAGAGGAGGCAGCAGGATTAAAAACCGGTGTTGATCCGTATCTTCCTTATGCATGGGGCGGGACCCGTATCAGCCCCGTAGAAACCGCGAAGCAACAAACTGGTGAATCCAAGCTCTTCAGAACCTTAGCAACTATGTTTGCCGAGTACGAAATAATTCCACGCCTAACACTCCGCAGTTCTTTAAATCTTGATAACAGCGACCAAACATTTAAAAGGTATATACCGGCAGCAATCACTGCTTCGCGACTGGCCAGTGGTCAACTCACCGGGTATAAAAGAATAAATTTCGTCAATGAAAATACCCTGAATTACTCGAAGTCATTTGCAGAGAGGCACAATGTATCTCTGTTAGTGGGACATTCATACAGTACATTCAAATTCGATAGCCTCGCTATTAATGGAGGACCGTTTACGTCCAACGACGTGACCACTCTAAATGCGGCTACTATCGGAAGCAATGGGACAACTATCGAATCTAAGAATGTTTTGATATCATATTTTGGAAGACTACAGTATGATTTTGATGGCCGTTACCTTTTAACTGCTTCGCTGCGACGCGATGGATCTTCGAAATTTGGATCGAATACCAAGTGGGGAACATTCCCTGCAGTGTCTGTGGGCTGGCGTGTTTCGGACGAAGTTTTCCTGAAGAACGTTGACAAGATCAGTGAGTTAAAGTTGCGCGCGAGTTGGGGTCTTACGGGAAATAATAGTGCGGGCAATTACGCCAGCATTGGTATCCTCACGGCGGCAAATTACAGTTTCAATGGCGTTGTAACCAGCGGACAGGTTCCAAATCCTTCGAATTTTCCCAACCCCGATCTCGGTTGGGAAGAATCAGAAACAATCAACGTGGGCCTCGACCTGGGCCTTTTTAATAACAGGATCTTTACTTCTGTAGATTATTATACTAAACGTAATACTGATCTCTTACTATTGATTCCCGTTCCAACCGCCAGCGGTTACACAGCAGCGTTTACAAATATTGGTGCTGTACTTAACAAAGGTTGGGAACTCGAACTCACGACAAGAAATTTTATTGGAAAACCAATCTCCTGGACAACGAGCTTCAATCTCAGTCACAACACGAACGAAGTAGAACGGCTGGGTCCTAACAATACGCCCATTTATCAGAATGGCGGATTTGATATTGATCACAGCGTTCTGCAGGTAGGTGAACCTATGTACAGTCTTTTCCTTGTAAAAGAAGACGGTTTGCTGACAACAGCTGATATCGCGGCAGGTTATCCTCGCTTTGGCAACCAGGAAGCCGGAGATCCGAAATACGTTGATGCAAATGCAGACAAAAAAATAGATGCTAACGACAGAGTGCTGATCGGTGGACCGAATCCAAAATACGTGTGGGGAATAACCAATACCGTTAGCTTTAAGGGTTTTGATTTAAATATCCTGATACAGGGTCAGTCGGGTGGATACATTTATTCGATGTTTGGTAGAGCAGTTGACAGGACCGGCCAGGGATACATGGACAACGCGTTAGCGAGTTACGCCAACCGTTGGAGATCGCCAGCTGATGATGGTAAGCCGGGACTGACTCAAAAAGCACATTCTACATTCGGCAGAATCAAGAACACCGATTGGTTGTATAGTTCAGATTATTGGAGAATTCGAAATATTACACTTGGATATAATCTCGGCAGCTTGTTAAAGGGAAAGGTGGTCAGTGGAGCGAGGATATATGTTACGGCAGAAAATATGTTCGGGAAGGACAAGTATGAAGGTGGATGGAATCCTGAAGCTGTGAACACAACGGGCGAAGATTACGGCTCGTTTCCGCTTTCAAAAGGATTCGTTGCAGGCCTTAATCTGACTTTTTAACCAGTACTAAATCATTTGTGATGAAACCAAAATTCATTTTCTATATACTCATACTCACAGGATGCATAAGCTGTGAAAAAGAACTGGACCAGGCGCCAATATCCAGTCCAAGCGCGAGCAATTTCTATCGGAATACGGCCGATTTTCAACAGGCGATTGCAGGTCTGTATCAGGGCTTGCATAATCCTGATTACGGTGTAACACAATTTGATCTCGCCGAAGTAAGATCCGATAATGTATACTCGCCCGGAACTTCCGGTGTGCGTGACTGGATTCCTATTAACAATTTCGAAAGAGCCGCTCTTGCCGCAAATCATCCGATCGTCTCTGCTGCCTGGAACGGTGATTACAACGGAATTCTGAGAGCAAATACAATTCTCGATAAATTAAATCCTACTGTAGTTCCGGACAATGCCATAAGGGACAAGATGGAAGGCGAGGCAAAATTTTTTCGCGCCTTTTATCATTTTGATCTTGTAAGATGGTTTGGTAAAGTACCCATATTCGATCATGTGGCGACGCCTACCGAAGCACTGACTGTGCCACGTAGTCCCGTTGCAGAGGTTTACGACTTAATTATTTCCGATTTACAGACTGCTATCACAAAGCTTCCTGCCAAATCAACTGCGGCTGCAGAACGAGGTCGTGCTACTACAGATGCTGCTAAAGGAATGTTGGCATTGGTGTACTTAACAAGATCAGGTCCTACGTATAATATCGAAGGCCCCGGACTGGGTACAAACGATTTTAGCGCGGCACTTACCTTGTTAAACGAAATAATCGCAAGCAACAGGTATTCACTTCAACCAACTTACGCAAGTGTATTTTCCTATACCAACGAAAATAATTCGGAGATCATATTTGACATGCAGAATGTTGATCCCGGTACAACAGCCGACGCAGGACTGGGAACCCAACTTCCGTCTGCAATGTATGAAGGGGCATATGCAAACGCGGTTAAAATTGGGTTCGCCGGTGGTGTTGATATAGACGCTCCGAAATTGCCTTCGAACAATTTGAGATCTTCATTCGAGGCTGCTGATACGCGCGATGATTTTAGCATCCTGCCAAGTTATACAGACCTCAACGGCAATTTTGTTAATCGAGCTCAATTTGTCAAGTTTCTTGATCTCACGAAAAAGCCGTTGATTCGGTTCAATTTTGCAATCAATTTTCCAATCCTGCGATATGCGGATGTTCTGCTGATGAAAGCGGAAGCTATTTTACGAGGGGGTGCAGGAGGTACACAAGCCGAGGTTGATGCATTGGTAAAACAGGTAAGGGATCGTGCTGGATTAAGCGGAAGCGTGTTGACGAACGTTACGCTGGACCACTTATTGGCAGAAAGAAGGCGCGAGTTTATCGCGGAAGGGAAACGTTGGCATGATCTTGTTCGAACCGGAAAGGTACTAACGGTGATGACTGCCTTCGATGCGGCTGACGATGTTACCAATAAAATGAACTCAATCACGGCGAATGATATTATTTATCCGTTAGCTCAATCGCAGTTAAGTGTAAGCCCCGGGCTGTACACGCAGAACCCTGGATACTAAATAATTTTTATAAATTTTTCTCTATAGCAGGAGTATGGAAGCCTGTTTATACAAGGGTATAGCAGGCTTCTTAATTTTGGTTGGCTGAATTGCTAAGGTTTAATCCGCTAAATAAGAATTGGCTACTTTCTTTCAGCGGGTAAAAGTGGCCAATCGATATTATGCACATGGGCCTGTGTGATTATGTTAGAAAGCTTCGCAACAATGGTTGGGTGTTGTGTCGCAATATTATTTTGTTCTGATGGATCCGTATCAAGGTTATATAATTCCAATGGCGAAAGCGCGTTCTTGTTGACATTTAACCTGACACCCTTCCAATTGTTCCATCTCACAGCCTGTCGCCCGCCGTTTTCATGAAATTCCCAATACAGGTAATCGTGATGCTTAATTTCCTTTTTCATCAACGTCGGGAGCATCGAAATTCCATCGATAGGTTTCGAAGTTTTGATACCAGCCAACTGAGTAAATGTCGGGTGCAGATCGTAAAGCACGGCCAGGCGATTCGATGTTCCAGGCTGTATCACACCTTTCCAATACGCAATGAATGGCACTCGAATACCGCCTTCATACAAATCGCGCTTGATTCCCCGGAATATTCCGTTGCTATTAAAAAATTCCGGATCTCCGCCATTTTCCCGGTGAGGGCCATTATCGCTCGTGAAAATGATTAATGTATTATCAGCGATTCCTTTATCCTCGACTGATGCCATGATATCTCCAACATATTTGTCAAATCTTGATACCATCGCCGCAAATGCAGCATGAGGATACGGTTCGAAACTCCGGTTTTTGGTTGAGTAATTTGAAGGCTTCACCTTCAACGGTTCTTCATTAAATTTTTTAATATAATGGTTGTATGAGCTATCTCGGGGAGCGATGACGTCACCATGTGGTAGAGTGTAGGGGAGGTAAAGAAAAAATGGTTTTCTGTGATCTGCTTTTAGAAATTTAATTGCATTCTGATGGATGAGGTCAGCAGAGTAGATTGAATCTTCCGATATGTTCGCTGTCAGATCAATCCGTTCATGATTGTTCCATAAATGGTCAGGATAATAATTATGTGCAAGACTCTGACAATTGTAGCCATAGAACTGATCAAACCCTTTTTTGTTTGGGTCGCCTGGTGTCGTAATGAATCCAAGTCCCCACTTGCCGAAGGCAGCGGTCGTATATCCAGCATCCTGCAACAGGTTGGCAATCGTTATCACGGTATCGGGCAACGGCGCTTGGCCTTCGGGTTCGAAACCTTTATTCCCCCGCACAGACACGTGACCTGTATGTAAACCTGTCATCAAACTAGCCCGTGCTGGCGCGCAGACCGTCGACCCCGAATAAAACTGGGTAAATCGCAGTCCGCGTTTTGCAAGTTGATCAATATTGGGTGTTTCTATTTTTTGTTGTCCATAACAACCGATATCTCCATAACCAAGATCGTCGGCGAAAATTAAAATGATATTGGGCTTTTTAGATTGGGCGTTTACAGAGAACAGCGCAGTGAGGGATATAACCGATATAACTAAATGCCTAAACATTACTCATATTTAGAAATCAATTTACGTTTATTATTACTTTGTCACATGGAGTGCCTTACGATTGAATTCTTTCAAACGCAGAAAGACGCACGGAATAATGCAAATCATCTTATTTTGTAGACTTCTGTTCCTGCAAGCAAAAAGCACCCTAATCCATAATCTTCGAAATCCGGTGTGCTTATATATGTAACTGGTTGTCCATCCTTTGGTTCTTTACCCGTGCCCTGTACGAAGCCCAGTTGGCCATCAGAATGAACGCAATCTTTCACGATAGCATTCCAGGCTTTTATAATAATTGGCGTGTAAATCTTTTTATCGAGGAGTCCATTGTTGATTCCCCACGCAAAACCATAAACGAATAGCGCGGTGCCGGACAATTCTTTTCCGCCAAAATTGGTTGAGTCGTGAAGACTTACATTCCAGAATCCATCGTCTCGTTGAATAGGTAATAAGGCGGCGCACATGTCTTTATAGTCTTGCAGATACTCCGCATAATGCGGATCAGATTTCGGCAGCATTTCTAAAGTTCTTACCAATGCTGCAACAATCCATCCATTCCCCCGGCTCCAATAGCAATCTTCACCATTTGGTTCTTTATACGGTGGTACGAAGTCCTTATCTCTCCACCACAGTTTATCCGCCGGGTTGTACAAGCCATTGCCGCCGTGGTTGTATTTTGTAAAACTGTAGAGATCATACATCTTTCTATAGTAACTCGTATCGTTGTATAATACACCTAGTCTTACAAAAACAGGCATGGCCATTTGTAACGCATCGATCCAGTTCCAATCATCTTTTTTTTCAGACTGAACCATATTGTCAATGGATGCTTTGATCGCGGTGATCCGTTCGGTTTGTTTATCGATCAGGTACAGATCAATATAAGTCTGGCCGCAGCATTGGTCATCGGCGTTTCTTGTGTTCACTCCGCTTCTTAATCCCCATTTATGTTTTGTACCCCAGTCGACCGCGTAATTATAATAAACTTTATTCTTGTCTATTCTATACAGCGCCATCAAACCTTCATAATAAACGGCTCTCGTCCAAATATTACTTGGACGTTCGCGGTTAGTGATTATAGACTTACCGGGATCAGGCCACTTGTTCATGAAGTAAGTATTGGCCAGTCGCAACGGTTCCAGGATCTTCTTTTTCGAAGGAAGTTTTTGTGCGTAAACCTGTATGAGCGAGGCACTAAATAAGGTGACCAACAGCAGCAGACTTCTACGGTTCATATAGCATCAATTAAGCTTCGATAATACCAGTTAATTCCGGTTAAATCATCCTGTGATATCCTGTTTAAAAGTTTTGCCACGGATTGCACGGATTATAAAGGATTTAATCAGTGTCAATCCGTGTCATTCCGTACAACAAGAAGATCCCTTTGTTTCGTTCGCCACGAATTACACGAATTATCACGAATTAATTCCTGGCAATTCGTGTAATTAGCTGCAAGACTTTCTGAGGTTGTCCCCATAAATCATCTCCTCCGAGACGCTGGAATCCGCGGCAAAACAATTCCTAAGGCATTTTTCTTAATCCTTCCCATCTTACTTTCCATTTACCATTTTTTGGAATACCCGGGTTAAGTTCAGTTGATCCATCATACCCAGCGCACATCATTGCAATGGCTGCCAATAATCCACCATTGCCTGGAAGGTACAGCCGCAGGCGATCGTCCTGGTAGTTGTGACCGTTTACGAGGTAAGTATTGGTTTGTATATCCATCATCAAAGCATCAATTGCTTTCTCAGGCTGGCCGAGGCGTGTAGCAGTCATGGCAGTCATTGGAAAATCCCAACCCCATGTATCTCTCCACGTCCATGTATCCATAATCAAATTGAACGTGTTGTTCATAATTTTTTTATCTACGATCGTACTCATTGGTAACATTCCTAAAGTGCCCAGGACTGCAGGATGATCCGTTTTGTACTCAGGATTTGTATAAGAATCAGGAGCGCTTTCAGCCGCGAGGTAGACATTATTCATAACAGGAAGTGGTGAAAGTTTTCTTAGTACCGTGTCCCAGTTTTTATGCCTGGGCATTTTCAAACGTACTCTCCATTCCTGTGCAATAGACAAAGCCCATTGCCAGTAAGCCAATTCGTAGGTTGGGTTAAATGTTTCCTCCGGTTTAAATCTTTCCTGGGCAGGGATCAATCCTTTTCCAAGTATATACCTGTCTTTTTCTTTTTCATAAAAAGCATAGGAAGCCATAAAGTCGGCTGTAGCGAAAACGAGGTCTTTATACTTATTCAAAGTTTGTTTGTCTTTTTTTTGACGATAGATCAACTCAGCAAAATAAATAAAGTGCGGTTGCTGCCAGATCAAAAACGCACCAACGGAGGAAGGACTTTCTTCGCCGGCATGATTGGTCATTTTCTGCCATCGCATGCCCTCGAAACCCTGCCGCTGGGCTATTCTCCTCGCATAATCGGAAACCTTCGAATACCAGTCGACCGATTTCTCTAACAAATCCAATCTGTCCCATAACGCAAAGTGAACACCATGCCACCAGTGCATTTCAAGATGCGGCTTTCCAAACCAACTATTAAATGTTAGACCTGTTTCCTGCGGAGGATACGAACCAGCGCACTGGATCTTTGTAAGGTATTGCGACAATATGATTCGCCTTTCCAATTCTCTTGCTCTTGGATCGGTGCTTCCAGTAAAATCAATGGCTGCACCGCGATTCCAGAACTGTTGCCAGTTGCCAATGCTGTTCAATTCTGTTTCATTGTAATTAGGTAGTGGCTGTGTATTTTTTTCTGGAGAGAATCTGCAACTGAAGGAAAATAGTACCTGATCATCACCCGGAGTAATGATGAATTCGTGTTTCTGCTTTTCGGTTATAGTTCCCCGATTTTTCCAGGCGAGTTCAACATAGTACCTCGTAGTATCTAATTGACGGAAAATGGTCGCTATATTGGGTACCGGATTTTCCAAAGTGGATCTATGTTTATCGGTATTCACGTAATTGTTGCCAACATCAGTCCATTCACCGGTAGGATATGGGAAACGCAAGCGGATTTTTAATCGGCCTTCACGTACAAGTTGTGACTTAACACTTGCTGATATCAGGTCTTCATCCTGGTTGCAATAAGTTGAGACCTCAACGGGAATATCTTCAACAGAAAAATAACTCTTTATCTGGCCACTCCAGGGATCCAACTGCTGCCTGATATTCTTAATATCCTCCGCCCCAGCTGGAGAACCATCTTTCTTTCGTAATTCAAAACCGATAGTCCCCAACTGCAACCGGTGAGGATTTTGCCTAAACCAGTTAGACGCGTTCTTGTTTCTTTCCGGCTCATTCCATTGAACGCAATAGGTGATATCGCGACCATTTAATTTATATGATTTTAGCGTTTCGCGGAATTGGTAACCGGCTGTATTAACAAAGCTGTGCCAGCCCCATTCGGATTGGGTTCCCAGGGAAACTCCTTTTTCATATAGCTGTGGGAATGTTTGTAAGCCTGTTGCATCAATTGTAAAAGCAAATTTTCCATTGCCCACAGACAAGGATGACAGCGGATCCATTTTTGTAACCGTGACCGTATGTCGTTGCACAAGTCCTTTGCGATTGATAAGATCTTGAGCATGTGATTGAAGGAAATATCCGACGCACAAGAAGAAAGGAATTCCTTTTCGCAAAAAGGATAAAAGCCGATAATGAGAATTGTTCAAGGTTCAGT
>DAINQQ010000226.1:0-8989 GCA_036742645.1 Flavitalea sp. | reverse complement strand
TGATGCATTCTTCCAAACTGAGTCCTGCCCAACTCATCGCCAGGCAACCCGGACGTTTCGTGATGTGGCATATCAAAGACATGGACAAGAAAACCAGGGACTATTCCGAACTCGGCAACGGCTCCATCGACTACACGGTCATCTTACCCGAAGCATCACGCGCAGGACTTCAATATTACTATATCGAGCAGGGTGGCAATTTCGCGAAGGACCCTATTCAAAGTGTGACGGACAGTGCTGCGTATTTTAAAAAGAATCTTGAGAAATATTTAAGCTAAGTGAACGGAGCTCCTAACTTTAAAAAATTCTTACCACATAGTGTGAGGTTAGGTGGTCCTAACGTTTCGACTTATAGAAAATCATTTTTCAGTAAATTGATTTTCGATCGTGAAAAATGGAGTTATAGTAGAGATTAGAAACAAGGATGACCATATCAACCCCTTGTGCGGCAATCCTTCGGCAGGCTCAGGATGACATCCCGAGAATCACACAAGGCTTCAACCCTGTTTAGACACCCAGGTATGCACACTACGACCTGTCATGCCGAGCCCGAGCCGAAGGCGAGGGATCGAGGCATCTGAGAGTAATGTGTGCGTCTTGAATGCTGAGTTTTTTCTTACCACATAGTGTGAGGTTAGGTGGCCCTCACGTTTCGGCCTGTGTCACATCATTTTTAAATTAATTGATTTTCGATCCTGAAAAATGAAAGTTATATAGTCGATCATAGGTGAAAAAAACTACGAATCTCATACGCATATTTCGAATGAAAAGCCATAAACTGCGCCCCGCGGCGGTGTGTCAGTAGTTCGTCGCAATTCTTTACAGGGAGTTCAAAACCTGTTTGGAGATTTTCCACTGACCATTTTCCTTTATCATTGTATTGCTAAAGGAACCTTTAGCATCGATCGAATCACCGGATGGGGTCGAGCCTGTAGCTTGATAAGTTCCTGATGATACATTACTACCATTGTCAAATGCAAACTTTTCCTGCTTAATTGTTATTGTTAATTTATTTTGAAACAATTCTTCATAAGCAGCGACGATGGCATCATTGCCGGTTTCCGTTTGACCATCAGGATTGATCCTTACTGCGTCTTTTGTAAACATTTCCTTAATTGCCTTGATGTCTTTTTTATTACAAGCCTCCTCGAACCGTTTTGTAAAGGCAGTCAATTCCTTTGTTGCATCTTGCGCTTTCGCTGGTTTGATAAGTGAAGTGATTGAAAGGAAAACTAACAACAAACTAAACTGGATTGCTTTTTTCATTTTAATTGTTTATTTGGTTGATATTTATTGATGATAAGTTTTCACGCCCGATCGGGTCCGGGACGACCAGCACTCTCTCCAACGACTCCGGAACTTCTGTACCAAACGGTTTATAAAACGAAAATAGCATTTTCCGGAAAGCTGTTTACAGATACAAAGCACAAAACCTTTTATGCTTTTGTCGCAACGCCAAAAACAATACGAATGACCCTCGTCGGTAACAAAGAATTTTGTCCTATTGTGCATTGACTACTGACTACTGACTCACTCCGTCCGAAGGCTCTTCACGGGATTGGCGATCGCCGCTTTAATGGCCTGAAAGCTGACAGTAAACAATGCGATCAGCAATGCGATTCCTGCAGCCATGATAAATACCCACCAGCTTACCGGAACACGATAGGCAAAATCCTGCAACCAGCGGGTAACGCCAAACCACGCGACCGGCCATGCAATCAATGTGGAGATCAGTACAAGGCGTACGAAATCCCTTGATAACATGGCGGCAATGTTCTGCACGGATGCACCCAATACTTTGCGTACGCCGATCTCTTTCACTCTCCTTTCGGCGGAGTAGGAGGCGAGCCCGAACAATCCCAGGCAGGAAATCAGTATCGCGAGACCGGCAAGTATGCCAACGACTTTGCTGACTGCACGATCCGCGTCATATAATTCTTTAAAATGTTCATCCAGGAAACTATACTCAAACGGCTGATCCGGGTTAACCTTCTTCCATGCATTTGCCACATGGTCAATGGCATTCTGCGCAGCAGCCCCGTTGATACGGACCGAGACCTCGCTGTATCCCCAATCCTTCTGGCAAAAGATACTTAGCGTTTCAATTTTATGGTGAAGTGAATTGAAATTAAAATCGCTTGCAACACCTGCGATAAAGCCGGTTGAATCCATTCCTCCAAAACCATAACTTTTACCGATCAGGGTTTCATATGATGCCTTAGGATCATCTTTTAGCAACTCTTTGGCCATGGTTTCATTTACAATATAGGCCCTGGCATTATCACTAACATCACGGGTAAAGTTTCTACCGGCAATAATGGGAATTTTATAAAGAGTGAGATAGTCGGGATCAACAATTACTTGTGAGGAAGTAAGTTCCCTGACCGGCCCCTTTCCGTGAAATTTCATACCTGTCTGATGAAGATTATTTCCAAGTCTTTGTTGTGAAGCTGTAACACTGCTCACTAAGGTATTTGCCAGCAGTTCCTGTTTAAGCGCAGCATATTTACCGGATGTAATCCTGTTAAGTGGTACGATCATTACCTGGTCGCGATTGAATCCAGGATCCTTTGTCTGCATATAACGCAGTTGCCGGACCGCAAACACGGTTCCAATAATCAGTAACACAGCGCCCGTAAACTGTCCTACGACAAGAAAATTTCTTAATGTGCTCTTAGCTTTCCCGGTTTGAATAGAACCTTTTAATACACGGATTGGTTGAAATGATGAGAGATACCCGGCAGGATACAGTCCTGCAAATAAGCCTACGATAACAGTGGCGCCTACAATCAATAGCAACAAAGGAAAATTACTAAGGGGCAGATCAAGCTCCCGCTGACTTAAATCACTTATTGCAGGCAATGACAATTTCACAAAAAGTATAGCTATGACAAGTGCTATCAGTGAAAGCAAGACTGATTCAGCTAAAAATTGTCCTGCCAGCTGAAACCTTCCTGCTCCAACAGTTTTCCGTATTCCTACTTCCTTTGCTCTTTCCGCTGATCTTGCGGTAGAAAGATTCATAAAATTGATGCAGGCGATGATCAAAATGATAATTGCTATTATAGAAAATATGTAAGTGTAGCGTTTATCAAATTTTTTAAAGTTCACATAATCATGAGTGATGTCGGCTGAACTATCGTGTACTGCACTTAACGGCTGAAGAAATAGCGTATAGAATTTCCATCCTTCACTTTTAGCCATATATTTCTTCAGGTAAGCAGGAAACTTTTTTTCAAGCGCCGGTATATTTGTTCCCTTTTCCAGCTCCAGGTATGTAACCAGCCAGTTGCCACCCCAGTTTTCCATATTTCGCGGTCCGGCAATAGTGCTGAAAGAAGCCAGGCCATCAAACTGGAGGTGGGAATTCCTGGGTGCATTTTTCATGATACCTGTAACAGTGAACCTGATGGTATCCCCCACATACTTTGTTACCGTTTTGCCTATAGGATCTTCGTTGCCAAAGAGGTTTTTGGCACTTTCTTCGGTGAGAGCGATGCTGTTTGGCTTTTCCAGGATGGATTTTCTATCACCCTTCAGTACCTCGAAGTCAAATAAATGTAAAAAGGTAGAATCGACATATAATATCGATGGAAAAAAGATTCGTTTATCTCCATACGTCAGATCAAGCTTATTTGCCTGCCTGACTCTTGTGAAATTTTTAATTTCGGGGAAATCGCTTGTCAATGTCGGACCCATAGGATACATGGATAAAGCAACGTTTTGGGGTTGCACCATCCCTTCAAATTTTTGGACTTCATCCAGGCGATAGATATTTTTGCTATGCATCCCATCGAAGCTTTTTTCATAGAAAACGAACAACATGATCACGATGCATGCCGCGATGCCGATGGCTAGTCCAAAAATGTTGATGGCTGAAAAAGCTTTGTTTTTCGAAATATTCCTTACAGCGATCTTTAAAAAATTATTAATCATAACTACTTAATAAGAGGTTTAAGTATCAACTATTATTTTTCTATCGGACTATTTTTCAAATTCGAATGTCCTGGAAAGAACCCTAAACATGTTTGTTATCTCTCACAATCGTTTTCGCCATGGCGGACTTCCAGCTACCGAAATATCTATCGGCGTATTTTGCGTCAACACAACGTGGTTAGGCTGTGATAAAGCGGTTTTTCGGTCTCCTGCCAGCCATTCGAAATCGAACATTTGAAAGAACTCGGGTTCGACATAAAAGACATCCTTCTCCTGGAATTTTTGTTCCTCACCGGTCCTTGGATCTGTGACGTTAATTTGCGCACCTGCGGGTCTGAAGATGGACGCTACCTCGCTCAGTTGTGGAAACTCCAGTCGTAGTTGCGGTGCTACTGGAAATGAAACGTCCACGGAATAATCAAGTCCGACCTGGCTTGAAAACACTGTCACTATCCGGGAGATATGATCCCGCTTTTTGTGAAACGAATCGAAGCTGGTCTCAAACTGAATTGCGAAAAAAATCAACAATGCTGCTGCAATTCCTACTGCCAGCCCGCTAATGTTGATAATAGAAGAAAGACGGTTCTTTGATAGGTTCCGCAGGGAGCTTTTAAGGTAGTTCTGGAGCATAGCGAGGTGGTATGCTTAACCGCAGGAAATATTGAGCCAGTTTGATAGGCGATTGTGCATCAATTTTTTGAAAAGATGAGCGGTTGAATTGAGTGTCCGTTTTTGATACGGGTGACCGGACGATCAGGGATGACATCCTTAGCTTCCGCGATGTTTTGCAATTCCGCAACTGACATTGTCCATGTGTTGCATTCCAGAAAAAACCTCATCTGGTGGTCGATCGACATTACGAGGTTACTATTGGCAGAAACCTGGGTTCAAATGAACATGCGCTTTATACGGTGAGCAAAGACGAGGAAAGAAATCTGCACCTGCATACCAACTTCATTTTTTGCTTCCAGAAAATATAAGACAGGATTCCAGGAACAAACCATACTAACATGAATGACATCGTTGGGTCTACGGCCTTTGCTATTGCAATACTGGAATATACGGCCCCGAACAGGTCGAAAAACAAACCGGCCGATTCTTTTACTGTTTGATTGCTTTATTAAGGTTGGAATCTGCAAAAGAAATGTCGTTCCTTGAAAATACCAATTCACGAAGATACCCGGTAGAACGAGTGTCTATAAGGAGGCAATACTATCAGCGCCAAACCACTTCATGTTTTTCAATTGCGCTTTAAATTTGACTTGTACTTTATATCTTTATTGCACACCAGTTTGCCAGACTAACGAACACCACCTGCGCAATGCGGAAATAGTTCAACATTATGACAGACCGTTACATTTGATCAATTCTACCAAGGTAAAGGGACAGAAAGTGAGTCGGGAATTCGGAGTGCCTCCACCTATCATTTCGAACGACGCGCTTCGGGTCTAGCTCCTACAGGGTGACTGCCGCGTAGTAAGAAATCTGCAACGCACTATGGGATTTGTCTAACGGCGGGCTTGCTACTTGGTAAGAACCCGGCAATATCCAACTCTTAACGAAGCGATCTCCCAAGAGGCGTTGCGGATTTCTCGCTACGCGACGGCTCCCAACTGACACCATACCCGAAGCGCTCCGCTCGACATGACAGGTGTGTGTGGGACCTCGATGGTAGCGTGCCTGAACAAAGCTCTTCGGGTCTAACTCTACAGGATGACCGCAACGAAGCGAGAAACCGAAACGCACTCACGCCTCCACCTGTCATTTCGAACGGAGCGCTTCGGGTCTAGCCCTACAGAGTGACTGCCGCGTAGTGAGAAATCCGCAACGCACAATCATAAATCCTTGCGGTGCCATAATTGCTTTGGAGGCCAACTATCGAATAATTCAAAATTTAAAAACTTCCATTCTGAATTGAATGTATCGATTAGGGTTGGTTTGACATCACACCTAATATGGTTAGCGCAAAATTGTTGTTCGTGGCAAAAAGTTTCCCACACAATAGGTCAATACCCATTTATTTATACCTACTTAAATGATATACCGGATATGATGCAGGGTGTTCGATACATGCCTTAATTGCTTTTCTGTATAATATCCAAATGTTGCTAACTGGCACCACCTCCGGTTTTTCAGGTAGTCGCTTTCGTAACTCAGTAGCAGTTGCTCATGCATCATATGGGTGGTAAGTTGTTGTGCTAGTGACTTCGGCGGTACGATGGTGAAGACGCTTGTATGTTCATTGCTAAATGGTACAAGGGCGGCCTCGTTCAGAATATTGAAAAAAGCCTTCCTGTATTCTTCTATCAACTGGTATTGTTCTTCCTGCAATTTTTGCTGTACAGAAACGTACAGCGCTTTCAAGAGATTAGAAGGAATAGTGAATGGAATCCCGTCAGCGGTTTTATAATGGCAGAGATCCAGGTAAACCGGACACGCCGATTTGACGGCGGGCTCTATATTCGAAAATACAACAGCCAATCCAGGAATAGACGCAAGGCCTTTTCCCGAGGAGGCGGTGGCCATGGCTACACCAGACAAATCCAGGGGTACTGTTCCTACGGTGCTCATGCAATCCACGAAACAGAGGCAGTTGTACATGTCTGTTATATCTGTCAACTGGCTTAAATCATTAATCATCCCTGTCGACGTTTCACAGTGGCAGCACAACAGCCATTTTACCGAATGATCGCTCACCAATGTTTCAACGGTAGTTAGATTAAATGTTTCGCCCCACGCTAACTTGTATGTCAAAAAATTCAGACCATTTCGCTGGGCCTGCGTGATCAATCTATTGCCAAATTCACCATGTGAGAGGATTAACCCCTTGCCACCTAGGCATTTTATTTCCTGTAGCATCACTTCGTTTGCAAGGGTACCACTTCCCGTAAGAAGATAGGTGTCGCGGACGTGGAAAGACCGGCTTAGAAATGCAGTTGTCTGATCATATAAGTTTCGGAATGCAATAGAACGGTGTGAGAGAGGCTGCTCCTGGAGAGCCTTTTGCACAGGCGGTGTTATGCCAACGGGTCCGGTAGTAACATTAGTTATTTTTGAAATCATAACGCAGGTTTCTTAGGGTGATGTACATAGGCTGGTAAAGGGCTCCTGTATTTCCAACCGGGGGACCAAATGGAGTAAATCCCATGCGGGAGTACAAACGAAGTTGCCTTGTTGTTCCTGAAATCACGGCAGCATCAACATTTTGTTGAATAAGCGTTTGACACAAGTATTGCAGCAGGCGATAAGCAACGGTTGCTTTTCGTTCGTCGTGGCAAACAGACAATAATCTTATTTCTACGAGTGTTGTATGTTCAGGAAGATATTGATCAAGATTGTAAATTTTTGTATCGAGTGAGAAAGGCCGATCGCTGTTATAACATACCATACCAATTACCTGCTCACCTTTCATCGCAACTATGTATTTGTTTTTATCATGAAATTTATCCACAAGTTTCTTTTCCATATTCTGCTGATGCTGTGGAATTTCTTCAACGAAAGTTTTATAATTAAGCTGGTGAATCTGTAAGAATTCATGCAGCTCCGTGGCTGGCTTTAAAATCATACTTCGGGTTTTTTAAGGTGGAAGGGGTAATATTTGGAGAAGTAACAGTGGGAATGACTGGTGATAATAAGTATGCGTATAATGTTCTAAAGCGCTAACGGTACGGAAGCTGCTGGTAGTTCATTAACCATGATGATAGAACCCTTTTTATTATTCCAATCTTCATAAAATCCGGCATACCTTTTTTCAATTTCATTGCGCTTGATCTTTAAGGATGGTGTCAGCAAATTATTTTCAACTAGCCACTCTTCTTTCAATACAATAATCTTTTCCACCTTTTCATGTGGATCGAGCGAACTATTTATGTTCACCAGCATATTCTTTAAACCTGTACGAAGTTCTTCAGCACCTCTTCTTTTGCCAGTTTCAGATAAAACAAGTAAGGCCAAAGGTTGTGGTAGTCCTGAGCCTACAATACAAACCTGCTCTACAACTGAGTTTGCAGAAAACTTCATTTCTATTGGTGAAGGTGCAACGTACTTGCCTTTCGCGGTTTTAAACAAATCCTTTATCCGTCCTGTAATTTTCAAAAAACCTTCCTCATCTATGAAACCTTCATCCCCGGTTTTCAAAAAACCATCAGCAGTAAATGCCTCCGCAGTTTTTCCAGGCTCTTTATAATATCCCGTCATTAACGCTTTATGACTGATTTGAATTTCATTGCTTTCACCCAATCGCACGTTGCATTGCGGAAGCGGCGGACCCACATACCCTATCTTAATCTTTCCTTTTAAGGTAACATGCGAATAACAGCAATTCTCAGTCATTGCATAAGCCTCCTGGATCTTTACACCAATACGATGGAACCATTTTATCAGTGCGGGAGGTGTTGGTGCAGCACCGGTTAACACCATCGACGTATTATTCAATCCGAGGCCTTTCCTGATCTTCCTTTTTGTGAAGTGGGCAAGGACCGGCACACTGAGTAGGATGTCTAATTTCTTTTGTGGAACCTTAGCCAGTATACCATGTTGGAACCTGGTCCAGATCCGGTGAACGCCCAGAAAAATCGTTGGTTTCGTTTCTGCAAGATTTTGAGCGAATGTTTGTAGCGATTCTGCAAAGGAAACTTCCCCGCCCGTGTAAAGGCTCACCATTTCCACAAGCATTCTCTCGGCAATGTGTGAAAGCGGCAGGTAAGAAAAGAACCGGTCGGCGGGTTTGAAACCTAAACGTGCTATTGCATTTTGCGGCACAAATTCAAACGCCTCAAAGGTAAACATCGCTCCCTTTGGCGAGCCCGACGTGCCTGATGTGTAAACAATACTACACAAATCAGTGGCATCTCTTTTAATTTTTTGTTGTAGCGGTTTATGTAAACTGGTAAAACTGTCCCAGCTTTCGCAACGATCATGACTGCAAAAAGGGAGTGATATACATTTCGTAAGGTCCGGCACTCCATTTTTTACATCATCCCAATTATCAAGCTTGCCTACAAATAGTACAACCGAGTCACTACTCTCCAGTATCTGCTGTACGTTCGCCTGC
>DAINQQ010000225.1:0-8997 GCA_036742645.1 Flavitalea sp. | reverse complement strand
CGGATAATACTTTACATTTTTTTTGCCCAAAAGGTCAACATAATACTGCTGCCGCACAACAGAATTGTATCCGTCTTTGCCGCCGTTATTCCAATCATGATTTCCGGGAATCATGATGATACGGGCAGGTGTATTCTCGACTACTGAAAGTTGTGAATCCAAAATATTTTTTGCCTGTTGATAACCAATATAGGCATCATCGGGCAGGCCAACTCTATAAAGATTATCACCAAGATATAAGACCAATGTTTTTTCATCCAACGGTATATTTCGCCGCACAGCATCAGCGACGAGATGTTTGCTTTTTGTAAACTGGCCACCATCCCCAATTAGTACTATTCGGCTCAATAAGGTATCACTTTGAGCCATCGCCGGCATTGAGCCTATGCAAACGATCAGTAAAACAAATATTACACGATTCATTTGGTAGGACTTTTATATTTGAAGAACAGAATATTTGCCGCACCAATATCTGCTGATTCATTCGATATAATCAGGTCGCCCTGGGAAGTGAAAGTTAATCCTTCGGGTTGTTTATAAAGCTTTGGATTGATTTTATAAACTTTTTTGGGAATTCCGTTGAGATCTGCAACAACCAAAACCTTGTTGATAGATGAGATAATGTACAATTGGCGAGTAAGAGGGTGGATGGCAGCGGCTGATGGTTTAAACCTCAATCTTTTTTCATCCAGCAGGTCTTCGATTTTCCGGATGTCTATTACGAACGCCGGTGCTGTAGAATATGCGAGGCTATCAAGGTCAAATGAAAATGCTGTGAGCGAGTTTTTATTATCGATCTCGCAATCTTTGCATAATAAGATCAGCCTTTTCTCATCTGGGTTGTGGTAAAGTATTTCAAATTCATTTTTGCCGGGTGCAGGAAATATGAACTCTTGCGTGTGTACCGAATCCGGTCTGATGAATTTGAATCGTATAATGTTACCGTTGCTTTCGAGTACATAGAAGGTACTGTCGACAAGAGCAAGGTCTTCAAAGTCGGCTCCATTGGAATACCTCCATTTCTGAATATCGGGATCTTCTTTTAAATAAATCTTATATAACCAGCCAACTTCATCATTGATCGCCAACACACTCCTGTCTTTAGCGTAATAGACGATTCCTGAGATCTCGTCCAGTCCCGGAGGCAATTTCAGCACCGAAGGTTTGTTAAGATTATATCCTTTAGGAGATTCTTCTATTTTATATGGTTCCTGTGAGCATCCTGCAATACCAAAAAGCAGGAGTAGCATGTAGCAATAATGCAGCGTCCCGGAAAATATATTGACATTAGAAACATTCTTAAACATCAACGTTTTGGAATAGTTGGTCATCATGCGGACATGAGCAAAATTGCTGCCTTGCCTTCAATTGATCCAGCACAGTTGTATAAAACTTTCGAAAAAAAATTCGAGTTTGAAACTGAGGAATAAATTACACACTAAAGATATCGCTTTCTTATTGCATGATTCGTTCTTTCGGAGCACTGGCTGACGATGGCTTTTCATTCAGATCCCAATTAGCCGCAATATTTACTGCGACCCTCAGCCCTTTTAACCCGCTTACTCCCTGCAAATCCTCAAGGTCCATCTTTTCAACGTCTCCTTTCAATAAACCTTTAGTTTGAAGGTATTCAATATATTCAAGGTACTCCTGCGCTTCCTTAGGTTGTGAATACACAACCGCGATCGTACCGGGTTGGGTAAGACGTTCGTTGGAATCTTTGATATGAACCTTGTCAATTCTTTTTTTCACTATTTCATACCTGATATTATATGCACCGTCCACATCGAATTTGCGTTCTGCGGTGCGGAAACTAATCGAAATTGGCTGACTATGGGCCAGGATCAATTGTGTTGTTTGCAAAGGCAGTGATAATTCGCTCTCCAATCGATGCGTCAACTGAGCCGCCTTAGCCAGGGTTGTGATTTGCCAAAGTTTCAGGTTTCTCAGATAAAACTCATCAAAAGCCCTGCGAGGCGTTATTGATTGACCGATATAGATATTGAAATCAACACCATCGGTAACGAAGCGTTCGAAGTAATGAGGATAAATCTCCTGAGCTGCCTTTTGTTCGCCATCGATGAAACGCGCTACCGCATTGTTTATGCTTGTAATGCTTTCCTCATAGTCTTTCCGATGATGATAAACCATTTTAACAGGCGAATCAACTGTTTCCATGTACCTGTCAATGTGGGCTGTCAAAGACGGGTTCACGATCTTCAGATGCGACAACAATTGAACCATTTCCTCTCCTATGAAATAATAAATCGCTTGTTCGTCTTCTGCAAATAGTATGTTCGATACTGCATGCGAGTACTTTCCGATCCTATATAACACTTCATCTAAAAGGGGATAGTGATAAGTTGACTTCGCCTTTTCTATAATTGAAGCTGCCAGTTGTAGTTGTTCCAGGAGATCCTGCTGGATCGCGTGATTGCGCTCCACCGACGAGTTACGTATGTCAATTGCCCCATATAAAGGAAATACTTTCTCAAAATTTATCGGTTCTATCTTTGTCTGCTCCCCTTTATTCTTTCGCGTAAGATAATTCAAAGCTGCTTCCGTGAACCTCCATTCCACTGCATCCTGTACGGCGGTGAATTGCTCTTTAATCACTTTATCAATCTGGTGGTCCAGGTGTTCCTGGCTTTTTTGCAGGGCAAGCTTGAATAAAGGAATAACAGGATCTATCTTAATCAGGTGTTCATTTTGCAAACTGCCTACTTTCCTGGAAAAGATTAACAGCATTCCAATGAGCTCCTGCTGATCGGTGAATATCGGGCATACAATCGCACTTCGCCAGCCAAGATCATAAGGTCCAGAGATAAATGGATATTGTTTTCTGATATCCTCATTAATCTCACTTAGTAAAAGTGTCTTTTTTGAAGTCTTAAATGTTCCTATCAGGTCCTGGTGTATTTGCTGCTGCTTTTCGGCTGAGGGGATATCGTTTTTAGCATCCACATAAGTCGAATGAAAATCGGTTATAACTAAATGATTGTTGATTGTAAAAAACGGTTTGATAGCGGTGTGAACACCATGTACACCCAAAAGGTTCTGCATCTCAGTTTGCAATTCATGGAATATCTCGTGATCCGCAAACGACTGTATGCGTAATAAACTGTTTTTGATGTTATTGATCACTTCCCGTTCAGTGACGTCCCTGATTCGCACAATCACCAGGCCTTCAAACTCAAACTTGCTGAGTGGAAGACATTCTTCAATGCGTGGTATATTGAGAATATCAGCTACAGAGTGACATCCCGCCCACTCACAAGACGAACCAAGGCATGGCAGTGCTTCCCGCGTAGATACATCAATAAACCGGGTGTCCATTTCAAGCTCCAGGTATTTGTCCAAACCGGAGTCTGGACATTTGTACGTATGAACTGAGGTAGCGATACCACTAATCTTCATATCGTACAACCTGTTCAGGATAAGTTGGTATGCGCCAACAAGCTTTTTACTGGAAATTTTTTGAGCTGTCTTTTCACTAGGCATTCTTATCTCGTCGCCATCGCCTAAAAACATTGAACGGAACAGTCCTGAAGAGTAGAGAACCTTGTATTGAAAAGGCTTTGTGATGGCAAAAAGATCTTCTTTATCCGATAAGGTCACCGGAAAAATAGTGGCCATCATCTGTTGTATCAGAACCTCATGTTTTTGAAGAATTGCGTCGTCATTAATGGGCTCAAGCAGTTCAGGGTGCTGTTTTATCTCCTCAAGTAATTGCCTGTAAAGCCTGCTGGTGCCCTCACGGCCTTCCCGTATGGCATCTTCCCATGCCTTGATTAATGGCCGGAAAGAAAACCGGCTGTTAAACTGTATTGGGGCTGATTCGGTGTGACTATCTTCCATATAAAATTTTTTTGCATAGAATTCAGAGGATACGGGAAGATTGAAACCATATACGCAAAAGTAATTTTTTTGGACGGGAAACCAATCTCTCATTTAGTTCAGAATATCATCCTATTACCGGCGTTTCCGGTTAAGAACCACTCCCACTTTTAGGTTACATGAAAAGTATGCATCTCTATTGGCTGGGTTGCCTCGTATCTGTCCTTTATAGTTAGCCATGGCTGGTTGTATTTCACTACTGCGATCCGAAAGCGAAATGGCCATGCCTGCGTCGCGGAGGTTGAGATTAGAATAGAAGTGTTCAGGGTCGATGTATTGAGTGCTCACATCGTCGAGATAGTCCGTGCGGAGAAGCCTATAAACGACCTCAAGACGGGTATTGAGAACTGCTGAAATTTCATACCTCATGCCAAACCCGAGGGGCAAGTTTGGCTGCGTCAGCTTATATGGTTGTTTCGACGGGTATTCTTTGAACCCCTGTCCTTCGGTGTGTAACGGGTGCAAATCGATCCATCTGCCTTTGAAATATGCCTGGGGGCTAAACTTAAACAATCCAACTCCGGCCAATATATAAGGAGAAAACAACGGGTAGCTTTCCTTGTTCAGCAATGATAGCGGAAGAAACTCGGCAATTATCGAAAGTTCAATGATAGTACTTCGGAAATTAAGGTTTCTGTGGTATCGATTCATGGCCGCCGAATGATCGTTTTTTAGTACATCATCGGATGCTGAAACTTTGCCAATGCTAACCTCGGTCCGCAGTCCAAAAAGCTGATCAAATATAACGCCGGCATAAACTCCTCCGCCTATATGAGCATTCTGAACATTCATATCCTTTATGAACCTTTGCCCCAGGCCTTTGCTACCCCCAAGATCAGTAAGGCAATTAAAACCTCCAGCTGACAGTCCAACCTCTATCAATACAGGTGAGTTATAATATTTGTTGTTATAGAAATAGTACTGGCTATGTAAAGCACTAAAGGATACAAGCAGCAGTACGGTGAATAATTGAAAGTGCCTTTTCATATCGGAGAATGGTTGATTTAATCACTGATTGGAGGCATCGTGATCAAATGAAGCACAAGTATGGAAAGCGGTCTGACATCCCGTCTAACCCATTCTGGGATACAAATGCGCAAACGCAGAAAATTAAGGCGAGAGAAAAAGGTCTACAAATCTATACTTTCCCCGAGCGGTCAAGATCGTTTAATAACACTACTTTTTGATAAAATCTACACACAGGCTTGAGCCCGCAAAGGTGACATTTCGGTTTGCGGGCAACACAAATGTAGCGCCCATGGAGTATTAGCCAGTGATGAGCTTTGTGTACATATTCAATTGGGAGATACTTTACCAACTGTTTCTCAGTGGCCAGCGGAGTCTTTGCGTTAATGGTGAGGCCAATTCTGGCTGACACCCGGAAAACATGGGTGTCAACAGCCATGTTAGGTTGCTTGTCGACCACCGAGGTAATTACGTGAGCAGTCTTCCTTCCTACCCCTGGCAATTGAATCAGTTCATCAACTGTCAGCGGGATGTTCCCGTTAAACTTTTCAACCAGCATTTTTGCCATGCCGATAAGATGTCTGGTCTTATTTCCAGGGTAGGAAATGCTTTTGATCAGCGCAAAGAGATCTTCGTAGCTGGCTTGTGAGAGCGCTATTGGGTCGGGATATTTTTCGAAAATGGCGGGGGTGGTCATATTGACCCGCTTGTCGGTGCATTGGGCCGATAGAACCACTGCAACTAATAACTGGTAAGGGTTATCGTAAAGCAGTTCCGTGTCCGCGTCGGGGGCATGTTGCTGAAAATAGTCAATAACAAACCTGAAACGTTCTTTTCGGGTCATTCGCGCTGATAATGAGTCCGCGAATTTACAGTAAGATGATGAGGGTACTATACTGAATCAGCAACCGTTTCTCGCGCATAGTCCATCACTCTCAAAATCACCTCCATTCTGGGAGATTCAAGGGCGGTGTTTAAGCCATGCGTTGATGCTTGCAAAACCTCTAATTTTTCCCGAAGTGTCCAGTCATTGCGGAGTGCTGCTTCAATAGAGGCAGACTTCTCCGGTGAGGTTTCTTTGTACAAATACTGCAAAAGCTCCTCTGGTGTAAAGAGTAAAGTCATAGGCAACCATTTATGTCCATTAATAACCGAAAGAGTCAATTTCGGTGTCCGTCCGAATTAATAACGAGATGCGGTTGATCTTATTGTATTGGATTCTAAATCGCTGAAACGCGGAGATAAGAGTGGGAAAATATAAAATTGTTTTGAAGAAATGAAATAGTAAAAATACGGTCCCTTATTCTGTAATAATGAAGAGGTCTTCATTGTCTTTTTTCATATGATATTTCTCCCTGGCATATTTTTCAAGAGTTTCCGGGTCTGATTTCAGTTGCTTCAGCTCCTTTTTTGTTTCCTCAATCTGACCAAGATAATAACTCCTGCTTTCCTGAAGTTGATTCAACTCCTTACGCAATTTAAAATGCGTCGTGATGATATCCTGCGAATCAAAAAAGATCATCCAGACTGCAAACACAGCCAATGAAAGCAGGTATTTGTTTCTTGCAACGAGTGAGATATTTCGGAGAAGGTTCAATTTAAAAAGTTTATGTTCCTGTTTGAAAGTTTTAAAGTTTAAGGTTTAAAGTTGTGGTTAGTTTACAAACTAAACCTTAAACTTTACACCTCAAACTTCAATCACTTTCCAAATTTAATTTTTCCAGTTGGATATATTGCGTTTTCGGCGAGCATTTCTTCAATACGTATCAGTTGGTTGTATTTGGCCATTCGGTCGGTGCGGGAAGCCGATCCTGTTTTGATCTGGCCGCAATTCAATGCTACGGCGAGATCTGCGATGGTTGTATCCTCTGTTTCACCGCTGCGATGGCTCATAATTGTATTATAGCTATTGTGCTGTGCCAATGAAACTGCATTGATAGTTTCGGTTACTGTTCCGATTTGGTTAACCTTTACAAGCAACGCATTGCCGATACTGGAATCGATACCCCTTTGAAGACGTTCGACATTTGTTACGAAGAGATCATCACCTACGAGCTGGCATTTTTTCCCAAGTGTTTCAGTGAGCATTTTCCAACCATCCCAATCATCTTCAGCCATGCCATCTTCTATTGAAATGATCGGATATTGGTTTGCCCAACTTTCCCAATACTTTACTAATTGTTCACTGGTCATTTTTTTACCGTCACTTTTATGGAATATGTATTGTTTTTCTTTTTCATTCCATAATTCACTGTTGGCGGCATCCATTGCAATTGCGATCTGTGTTCCCGGTTTATAACCTGCAGCTGTTATGGCAGCCATCACGGTTTCAATTGCCTCCTCATTACTTTGAATATTGGGTGCGAAGCCACCTTCATCACCAACATTGGTACTATATCCTTTTTTCTTTAAAACTGTTTTCAATGCATGGAAAATTTCAACCCCCCATCTTAGCCCTTCGCTAAAACTTGTAGCACCAATCGGCATCACCATGAACTCCTGGAAGTCGATCTTGTTATCGGCATGTGCACCTCCATTTAAAATATTCATCATTGGTATTGGTAATACCTTAGCATTTGTACCGCCGATATAACGGAACAATGGCAATCCGGTTTCCTGGGCCGCCGCCTTTGCGGCTGCCATACTTACCGCAAGCATTGCATTCGCTCCCAATTTTGATTTATTGGGAGTTTCATCCATCTCAATCAAAATCTTGTCGATACCTGCCTGGTCGGCCACTTCCCAGCCTAATAGTTTTTCTGCAATTATATTGTTGACGTTTTCAACTGCTTTCAATACACCTTTTCCGAGATACACTTTTTTATCGTTATCACGAAGTTCAACTGCTTCGTGTACTCCGGTACTGGCACCGCTTGGTACTGCGGCGCGTCCCAATACATCCTCGTCGGTAATGATGTCAACTTCTACAGTGGGATTTCCGCGGCTGTCCAGAATCTGCCTGGCAAAAACTTCGGCTATATAACTCATAATAGTTTGTTTGGTTTTTTATTTATGATTGGTTCGTGCTGGTGAGATCTCTGAAGATATCTTCCAGGCTATGGCTTTCGCTTCGCAAAGAAAGTATATTCAGATTGTGTTGCAAAGACAGTTCTAATAATTGCTTGCGGACAGAATCAGGATTATTAGTGTCTAGTTTATAGTTTGTTGTTTGTCGTTGGCTGACTGTAATAATATCTCGCAGATTTTTCAGCAGTTCAATGTCGACGGGTTCCTGAAAACTTACCAGGACCTCGTGCTGCTCCCGGGTGTTTTGTCGAAGGTTGCTGAGCGTGTCATCTGCTACAAGCTTCCCCTTGTTGATGATAATGACACGGTCGCAAAGAGCTTCAACCTCCTGCAGAATGTGAGAGGAGAAAAGAACCGTTTTGTTTTTGCCGAGACGTGTGATTACTTCCCTGATCTCGATGATCTGGTTAGGATCCAGCCCCGTGGTTGGTTCATCGAGAATCAAAACCTCCGGATCGTGGATAAGCGCGGCAGCAAGGCCGACCCTTTGCTTGTATCCTTTGGAAAGTTGACCAATTTTCTTTTTACTCTCAGGAGATAGTCCCACTGTTTGAATCACTTCCTCTATCTTTTTTTTCTTTCCTGAAACATGATGAATATCGGCGATGAAATCCAGATATTCTCTCACATACATTTCATAATACAAAGGATTGGATTCTGGCAGGTAACCAATCTTCTTTTTGCTGTCAAGAGGTGATTTCCGAACGTCGATTCCACACACAGTCGCATCTCCTGCATCCGCCTGGAGGTATCCCGTAACAATTTTCATGGTAGTCGACTTCCCGGCTCCGTTAGGTCCCAGGAATCCAACAATCTCACCCTTAGCTACTCTGAATGAAATATTATCCACCGCCTTTTGCTCACCATACGTTTTCGACAAGTTTGATACCTCGATAGACATAGCTGCAAAAATAGTACTAAATATGTACGATGTGTGATGTACGAAGTACGAAGGTCAAAGTCAGACAATAAAATACGAACGAATTTCAAAGCCGAGTTCAAAGTCTTAAAATTTGGTGCAAGTACCTGAAGTACTTACTTTGTATTTCTAAACTTTGTACATAGTCCATGATACATCTTACATAATACATATTATTTTATTGCTGC
>DAINQQ010000224.1:0-9098 GCA_036742645.1 Flavitalea sp. | reverse complement strand
ATTCTTTTGAAAAGACAAAAACAGCTTTTTGTGCTTGTCATAATTACTGCGGCTCGGGCGCATCCTAAGTTCTTTGCGTTTTTGCTGCAGCAGCAGATGAAGCTTTACAATGCTTTCCCACAGTAGCTTTACATCTGTTGGATATCGAACTGAGCTTTCAAATACTGTGGCATCCATCAACGTTACATGACGCTGTTGCATGAACGGCTTCCACTCCTCGATTAAGACCGATTGTAACTCAGCTATCTTCAAATGTCTTCCAAGATATGCTCTCCACCAACTTACCAGATTCTTATCTCTTATCTTTCGAATACCCAACTGAACGCCACAGAAGTATTGCATGCACCAGTCCGTATTTAAACGTTCAATGAGCAGCTCATCACTTAATCCCAGGTAGTGTTTAAGAATCAGCAAAGCAATTCCGCCTTCCACTTTTAAAAAAGGTTTGCGACCTCTGCCACTTTGCTCACTGGCAGGCGAAGGAATACCTGACGCTAATTTTTTGAAAGGAATACTTCTAAACAATTTACCAAGATCAGTCTCATAAAAAACACCCTCCTGTACAGAAGGTGTTTGCAGAAATAATGGGTTGTAGTACATTTGAAAAGAACTTTTAGCTGCCGCACTTTGCGCATTTTTTATGCCATTGTGCGGCTTTTTTGATGCTGTTCACATCTTGCAACCCACTGTAGATAACTATTTCAAATTTTCAGGGAGACCCTGATTATTCTTACCGAAAGTTTATGAACCCGTGAGCATTCGCATTTCGCGCTAATTCGCCTCAATTCGCGTGCTCCGCGTTTAAAAAGAAAGCCCCGGTGTAGAAACACAGGGACTTTTGGTTAAGGCTCTGATTAGTAGCTTTTTTATCGGGAAGATCAGTACTGATCTTTTCAATTAATGATTATGATACAAATATATATTCTTGTTTCTATAATTACTATACTACTTTAAGGGTATTTTTTTATTACTTTAGCGGTGGCCGGTTTTAGAGATGAACGGTGTCAAGCTCCCCCTTTACAAATTCCATCAGCGTTTTTATATGGCCGGGGGAGAAATCAAATTCCAGGCCTGCTGCACGATATAAGTCGGGTAACGTTTTCGTGCCCCCCATGCTAAGAGCCCGCACATAATTGTTCAACGCTCCGTCCCTGTCACTCTTATATTGCCTCCATAACCCAATTGCGCCTAATTGGGCGATTCCATATTCAATATAGTAGAATGGCACTTCAAACAAATGTAACTGTCTTTGCCATCCGTACTTCCGGTATTCTTCGAGTCCGTTGAAATCAATTACTCCCGAAGAGAATTCATTCAGCACATTTACCCAGACCGCTGTTCTTTCTTCCAGATCATGGTCGGGATGTTCGTAAATCCAATGCTGGAATTTATCAATTGTTGCTACCCATGGGAAAATCGTAATCACTCTTTCGAGTTGATGCGCTTTCGCTCTCAGCAAATCGCCGGGATTGTCGAAATAAACTTCCCAGTAATCCATACTAAAAAGTTCCATAGCCATGCTGGCCACCTCTGCAATCTCCATCGGATATTCCTTAAATGAGGATAGCTCAAGAGGGTGAGCGAGGAATGAATGTACAGCGTGGCCTCCTTCGTGTACCATCGTGGTAACATCACTCATCTGCCCAGCCGCATTCATGAATATGAACGGTGCTCCTGTTTCAGACAATGGGCAATTATACCCACCAGGTGCTTTCCCTTTTCGGCTATCCAAATCGAGGCGCCTCATTTCGTTCATTCGACGCAGGCAGTCTGCAAAGAACGGTCGCATCTGGTCGAAACAGGAAATTGTTTTTTGCAATAACTCATCACCTGTTTTGAATGGATTCAGGGGATGTACGCCTTCGGGCTCCGCTTCGAGATCCCATGGACGTAAAGTATCGAGGTTCAGTTTCTTTTTCCTTTTTTCGTAAATACTGTTCACAAGCGGTAGGACATGCTCTTTCACCGCTTCATGAAACTGGTAGCACTCTTTCTTCGTATAGTCGAACCGTCCAAGTTCTTTGAATCTGTAATCTCTGTAATTTTCAAAGCCCGCATTTTTGGCGACCTGGTTTCTTTTTTGAACGAGTGTCGTAAATAAATTGTTCAGTGATTCTTTATCCTGTAACCTTCTCTCATTAATCTTACGATAAACTTCCTCACGGAGAGCACGATTCTTGTCCTCAAGAAACTTTGCGGCCTGCTGCAACGTATACTCCCTTCCATTCACTTCAACTGTCATCTTAGCGGAGATCACTCCAAACTGTTGTTGCATCACACTCAACTCTGCCTGGATAGGAATGTTCTCTTCGCGAAACAGTTCAATACTTTTCTTTACACTTCTCATGTAAGTGAAGTATTTGTGTTCTGGCAATTCACCGGTGAATGGGCTGTTTACAAGTTTCCGGTTCAATGCATCACCATATGGCTGTATTTTCGGTTGAATCTCTAGACAGAAATATGTGAACGCTTCTTCCAGCGCTTTGTTTTCTGTATCGCACGTCATACGAATCTGTCGCCATGATGCATCCTCGCTAACAATTGCTTCGAGCTCACTCATGTCTTTAAGCCACTTTTCTAAGGCGGTTTTTGAATCGATAGGTCGATCCATCAGTTCCTTAAAATACGGTTCAAGACTTTCCCAGGTTGTAACAGTAAAATCTTCTGGCAAAAACTCCCGTGGTAGTTTTTTTATATCTGCTGTTATATTCTCCATCACTTGCTATTTTTAAATGTTGAGTTTGAACATGCGAAATTTAAGATTCACAACTCAAATATTATGTTATTTTAATATTGATCTTTAATATGCCTACCGCCGGTGGCATGTTGACTGAGCCTCGCGTTAATACTCATGCAAGGTTCAGAATTCAGCATTCAAAATAGATTACTTGTCGTCCTTTTTTTTCTTAGGAGCAGCCTTTTGGGGTTTTGCCTCCTTCGACTCTTTTTTATTGGAAGTATCTGCGGCCTTTGCCTTGGGAGCGGCTTTCTTTTTGACAGGAGCTTTCTTTTCTTCCTTAACGGTTTTTGGCGCTTCCACAACTTCTTCGGCCACCGGTTCTGGGACGGCTTCTTCTTCCGTGGGCTCTGCAGCCTGGCCAAGTTTGATCTCAATTTCATTCGCCTTTAGTACATCAAACCATTTGACCATTTTCTTAAGGTCACTGGTATACACTCTCTCAAAGTCAAGATCAGGATACACTTTCTCAAAATATTTTTTTAATGCTGCATTATCTTTTCCGTCCGGAATGTTTTCCGATTCTTGTTCCATGGCATGAAAGATATCAACAAGATTTACATTTTCCCTTACGGTAAAAACTTCTATACTCTCCAGATGTGAGAAATTATGTATACGTGAAGACACGAATTTTGTGCTTTTATCCTCGAGAGAACGTACAATAGCGCCATCGCTTTTGCTAGTCAATAATTCATACAAGCCTGGCATTGCTGTAACAGCGATAATCTTACTATACTCCATAATTCAAAAACTTTTTAAGGACGTGCAAGATAGCAGGAATTTTTTATATGGAAATTCTATGCCGAATGGGGGAGTCAGGAGTCGGGAGTCGGGAGTCGGGAGTCGGGATACAAGAATACAAGATACTTGATGCTGGATGCTGGATTAATATAAGAGAGTATATAAGAGATAGCCTGGCCCCAAAAACGTCATGTCCAGTGACGCGAACCTGAAACTTAATTATATCTTACAAGATTGTCTGGTATCTAGTATCCTGACTCCTGACTCTCGACTACAAAGCCTCCCTTAAATTTAAAGAAAACCGTTTCCTGGCGAGAGAACGCAGCCGTTACCTGGATATTCGGCGATGAGTTAGAATTAATGGACATATCCACCTCTAACAGCTTATTTTGACGGGGATCAATGATCGTCAAAAACTTTAAGTGTTCGGCCTTTGACAATCTCAAGCGCTGGCCAATATAATCCTCAACCAACTCCTTCACTATCTGCATCATGCAAACTCCAGGCACAACCGGTATCTGGGGGAAGTGTCCATCAAAAATATGGTGCTCCGGATTTAGCTCTAGCAACGCGTTGACCAAGCTGCCATTCGATTGATTATTCAAAACCGTATAAAAGCTGCCTTGTAACATTATCGCTCTAGTCTTTTTAATCCGATGGTAAATTGAAAATTAGTATGTGAAATACCAATCGTATCCGGAATGCCATTTATATAATGCCTCATCACCACGTGCACAACAGCCGTCCGCTCCGAAGCTTTTTCAATCCCAAGTAATTCCCGGCAATCAGGGTCTGTAATATAGTACTTGCTTCCCTTTTCTTGCGGAAAAGCGTAATATATTCTGTCCTTGTTCCTAAAAACCTGTGCTTTTTGCGTATTTAACTGTTGCATCAGCACCAATTCGAAATCCTGCCTTAAGGTCTTAATAACAGCCTTACGATTCATTTTGTTGATGATATGATATACCTTAAATTCTCCATTAGGCTTGAACTCAAAATCAAATAACGAAAAGCCGAATTCGCTTGTAAAAACCAGCCGAATACTGCTGTCAGGCATTGTTTTCATCACCAGCAGTCCACTGAGGTAATTTCCAATGATATTCACCCTGGTTGTATATAAGGCTGTGGTAAATTTTGGTCTGAACTTTTCTACGCAGGAGGAGTTTCCTTCTATTTTCTGCAATTGCTTGTAGGATGAGGCGCAGCCTGCAAACACAAGTAAGCAACTACTTAATAGCAAATAACGCATCAGGGAGAGTTGTATTCAATTCTTTATTCAGATAATTGATAACGGTTTTGTCGCCTGATTGCTCATAAAGCTCAAGCTTGACCACTGAATAATCCTTCTTTGATACGAAAATATTGATGTTTTTAAAAAACTCACGTAAAGCTTTTGCGGAAGGAGATAGCTCAATGAGGAAACTCTGGCTGTTCTCAAATGAGTTGATTTTATAATCCGGGTTATTTAATACCGTTCCCTGGATACAATCCAGCATGATTTGGTTGATCTGCTGAAAAAGCTTGTTGGATCTTGTTGAAATTTTGCTTTCCTTCTCGCCGTCCTTTATATAAATATTATTCTGGTTGATGATCATAAGGTATTGAAAGGGCTGTTGGTATTCCATGCGGACTTTATTATCTTTCTTAAACCAGAATTTTCCTTTCGAAATTATTTTTTCAGACAGTAAGCTGAGCTCCTTTTCCTGAATAAAGTCACTCTTGATTGTCTGCGTAGATTTCGCAGTTGTGGTAAAAAGTTCTTTAAACCGTACGGGATCACCTATAGCTTTATACCCGGGATACTGGGCCTGCGTGCTAAGTATGCAACACAAAAAAGCGACAACAAGCTTTATTCTAAGCATACGACTTTACATTTAACAACTCATCCAGACGTACAAATTCATATCCTTCGTTGCGCGCAGCTCGAATGAACCGCGGCAAAATAGACAAAGTAATTTTCTGAGTATCGTGCAATAATATAACGGCGCCTGGTCTCAACAGCCGAATGAGCTTATTCAGCAATTGTTTGTCATTGCGGGCTATAGTATCCAGTGATCGGATATTCCATCCAATGGCAGTGTAACCGCCTCTGTTCATTACCTTTTTCATTGCAGGCGTTGTAACGCCATAGGGAGGCCGAAACAGCTTGGGATGTAACCCAATTGATTTTTTGATTGCTTCGTCCGTCTTCTGAACATCTTCCAACATCCGGTCCGATGGCATCATGTCGAATAAAGGCGTATGGGAATAACTGTGATTTCCGATCACATGGCCCTCCATATGAATCTGGCGGAACAAATTTTCGTTTTCAACAATTCGTTTGCCAATGCAGAAAAATGCAGCAGGCACCTTCTCTTCTTTCAAGATCTCCAACACATGCGGCGTGTATTCATGAACGGGTCCGTCGTCAAAACTCAACGCAATAATTTTTTCTTTCGTGTCTGCCGAGCAGATCACCTTCATAAAAAAATTGCTATCAACATTGTACGAACCATATGCCAGGGTGGCAATATACAGAAGCAGAAGTCCGAGATATAAATACGCGGGAATATGAAACCATATTTGCATGACCAACAGAAAAACGGCTACCGCTCCGAAAAAGATATTCGTATTTCGAAATGTTAGCATGCAGAAACCAACATTAGTGAATGATGGATCATTTCGTAATGATTGTAGATCAATATTCGCTTGACAGGCTTTTTGGAAGATCTTTGTATTGCATCCGGAACAGATCCGATTTTTACAATTCCCGAAGCGAGCCATAACGCAAAGCCGGTACTGGTTGGATATTCACCACAAAGATGTTTATAATGCACAACCGACGTTCCATCGAACGTTGTTCCGTTCAAATGATCATATATTCTATCCCCATTAACATCTCCATTTCTTCCACACAAGACAATATCAATATCATTCATTGAAAGCGAAAGCCCATTGAGAAACGTTTGAATCGTGTCCTGGATCTCTTTATTATCGGCCGGTTTATAAAAGGTGTGCATGCTTTCCAGAACCGCATAGTCATGATCGGATGACTGCATCTTCAACAAAAAAAATGCTGCTCCTTCTCCGGCTATGCTACCTTTCGAAGCAGTAGAAAATAAATCTAAATTAGAGCTAATTTTTTTTTTGAATAAGCCAAACCGGTTTGTAATGCCAAAGCTGTAATCAGTTATTTCATCTACCCCTCCAACCAAAACATTTGTTACTTCTTGCTCTTCGAGAAGCATCATTGCATCAAGCAATGCGCTTTCAAAGGAAAAACCTCGATGTACAAAAGTGTTATTATAGCCATTGCATTTTAATAATAATGCAATCTGCGCGCCGATGGTATTATGTGTTGACTGAATGAAAGCGGTGGGTGTAAGCATTTCCTCTTTATTCTGCACCATTTTTTGAAGAAATACACCGGTATCCTCAAGACAACCATAAGCAGTGCCGGTAATAATTGCATCCGGATTGCTAACCCCGGCTTCCTGCAAGCATTGTAATCCTGCAGCCACACCCATCTTGATGATACGGCTCATTCTCCTGATCAGCTTTACATCAATCAATTTGCTGTAGTCAGGTTCGATAGATCTGAGGCGATTTGTATTATATTCGATAATGTCTCCGGACAGTGAGGATTGCCCAAAAGTATTCTGTGGTGATATGTTTCCGGTTGCACGGATATACAGCTTCATCTTATACAGTTGAAAAAATTAAAGATGAGCAATTACCTCCGAAACCAAAGGAGTTACTCAGCACATGTTTTATTTGCTGATTCTTTAAGAAATTTTTTTCCGGTGTAAATGGCAGTGCTTCCATTCTTGTAGTTAACCGTAAGTTTGGATAAACAATTCCATACCTGATTGCAAGTGCCGCAAATACAGCTTCTATTCCTCCGCTGGCACCGAGTGTATGTCCTGTGAAGGATTTGGTTGAACTCATGCGGGGATAATTCGGATCAAATAATCTTTGAATGGCAGTGCCTTCCGAAATATCATTATTTGCAGTGCCGGTACCGTGCAGGTTAATATAATCGATGTCTGAAATTTGTAAACCAGCTTGCTTCAACGCATTTTTCATAGCGAGAT
Source organism: Flavitalea sp. (assembly GCA_036742645.1). Lineage (GTDB taxonomy): Bacteria > Bacteroidota > Bacteroidia > Chitinophagales > Chitinophagaceae > Flavitalea. Next base: position 1,547 of record DAINQQ010000224.1, on the reverse strand, counting down.
AGGAGCCCTGACCATTCGGTGACGATGCAGTTTGATGATGAGCATCATTAGCATTGCTGTATCCGCTTAAGCTGCAATAGCAATCTTTCCCGAGCTCTCGAACCGCCCTTTCCGACATCAACACAATATAACCTGCACCTTCTCCTAAATTTAACCCTCGGCGGTTTTCATCGAATGGAGTACAGGGCTGTTCATCCAGTATCTGTAACGTATTAAAACCATTAATCGTAAACTTAGTTAACGCATCTGTTCCCCCAGCAATCACAATATCCAGCTTTTCGTGTTTTATTAAACGAGCCCCGAAGAAAATGCTATTAGCAGAAGAAGAACAGGCGGTGCTGATTGTAGTAACAAAATCTTTCACACCAAGTTGGTCCGCTACAACTTCAGTAACGCTGCCGCATTCGTGATGCACTACATTCCTAAGTCTGCCGCCGCTGGCGGGGTTCGATAAAAATGGGGAAAAGAAATCTTCCGTTTTGTCCATACCCCCAACCGTATTCGCGGAGACAAACCCTATCCTGAACCGGGCCATTTCATTCAAACGCGCATCGTCATACGCTTCTTTGGCTGCTATCATGCTTAGCAATGCGGTGCGACTCATGCTTTCCGGCAAGCCTGTCAACCCTGCCAACTCTGCGTTGCTGTGTTTTACTTCGCCAACAGGAAGCCTTTCCTTGTGAATGGTGTCAACGGTGGTTATAGCCCCGATACCAGCCTGGTGTTTTTCCAAAGACTCTAAAGTGTCATTCACACCACTACCTATAGCAGAGATCACACCTATTCCCGCGATATAAACATTTTCACTCATTCGCTTTTTACGCCTGCCTGTTAGCAGTTATATATTCCGCCATTGAACGAACGCTACTGAATACCTTTGGACCATCTTCGGCATTGTTGAGTTTTATATTATACTCCTGTTGCAGAAGTACAATCAATTCCAACGCATCAATCGAATCCAATCCCAATCCCTCAACGAACAAGGGCTGATCATTAGTGATTTCTTCAGGCGTGACATGCTGTAAATTCAATTGCGCAATGATCTGTTTTTTCAGATCCGCCATTAACTTATCCATTTGTTAACTGATATATTTTATTAATATTTGCTCCGGTAAAGGGAAGCGCCATACCATTTTTTGTTTTCTCCACCAGATATAAAGAAGCTTCAATGTTATTCTGAAAATACTCAAGCCAACCGCAAATACACAATTCAACAGCTCCCTGATAAAATAAATCCTGAACATATTGCTGTATGAATTCCGGCTCAAACTGTTCAGATACAAACAAGGCGTTTTCACCTTTTAAATGATGCCTTATACTGATCTCACCCATTACAATATTGGGAAGGGTATATACAAACAATGCAGGACTTGCTATGGTTTTGGTTGACTCGAAATATTTAATATCGGTGTCAAGACTGCTGCTTCTATTGGCCAGTACAATGCCAACGTCTTCGGGTCGATATTGCTTTTGAAAACCGTCTTTCAGCAACAACTCTGCAGCGAGCCATCCAAGCCTGCTCAGATTATCCATCCGGTAAAATTTTG
>DAINQQ010000223.1:0-9166 GCA_036742645.1 Flavitalea sp. | reverse complement strand
AAACGCTGGTAACCTTTAACGACTCTTCTTTGGTTGATATGATGCTCCCATCACTTCAAAAAGCTGCTGGCACACAAAAAGTACAAACGCAAGCCTGGACCACCGGTGCGGAAGACTTTTCTTATTTCGGTGAAAAAGCACCAGCATTTTTTTTCTACCTCGGTGGAATGCCGAAAGGAAACGACCCGTTGAAAGCTCCGGGACATCATACGCCTGATTTTTATATTGATGACAGTCAGCTTGACGTCGGCGTAAAAGCTTTCTGCAACATAGTATTTGATTACGGCCGTTTGAAAACATCGGTTAATGGCAATGGATCAAATAAAAAGAAGAGCTTCTAGAAATGATCACTCTCACCACCGTAACTACAACTGAAGAGTTGGAACAAATACTTGTTTTGCAACAATGCAACCTTCAGCAAAACATTGATGCAGGAGAAATGCAAACGCAGGGTTTTGTAACGATGATCCATGATACTGATGTGTTACAAAAAATGCACAGTCTCGCTCCCAGCATCATTGCAAAAGACCATGGCAAAGTAATCGCTTATGCATTGGTGATGTTAAGGGAATGTAGCGAACTGGTTCCTGGTCTGGAGCCGATGTTTAAAAGTTTTAACAGTCTCCAGTACCACGGGAAGTCATTAAATGAATACAGATTTTATGTGATGGGCCAGGTTTGCATTGACAAGCAATATCGTAGAACAGGCCTCTTCGACCAATTATATCAAAAGCACAAAGAAATTTATTCGGGTCAATTCGATTTTATTATCACTGAGGTTGCCACCCGTAATCAACGCTCTTTACGTGCGCATGCAAGGGTCGGATTTGAAACTTTAAGTATATACCGCGACGAACTTGATGAGTGGGCGGTAATTTTGTGGAACTGGAATTGATTTCATCAAAATGTTTTCTTATTTATTATCGCAGTTAAGAACTCCACATTCGGTCATTTTTCATTCTGAATTTAAACTGAAAAGCCGTAACTTATGAGCAAGACCGGCTAATGAATCCACATTTTCATCAACTAATATCGCAAACTGTTGTTAGAGAGAAAAAGAAAAGGCAAGAAACTCCGGTAAAACCAAGTAAATACCGGGAGGCAAAGTCACAGTACCGTACCCGCAAAAAGGTTATTCTAAATCTCAAAGATTCACTGCTCATTGTGATCGGCATCTTATCGGCTGGGTTTGGATTAAAGAGTTTTTTACTACCTAACGATTTCATTGACGGCGGCGCCACCGGTATCTCTTTGTTGCTGAGTGAGATTACAGGACTGAAAATATATTTTCTCATCTTATTCGTAAATATTCCCTTCATTCTTTTTGGTTATCGTCAAATCGGCAAGAACTTCACTGTTAAAACAGTTGTGGCTGTTTCTGGACTCGCATTATGTTTGGCTCTTATAGAATATCCTATTGTGACGAATGACAGATTGCTGGTTGCAGTATTTGGAGGATTTTTTCTTGGAGCGGGAATTGGTTTGACAGTTCGGGGCGGGGCTGTTTTGGATGGCACTGAAGTCCTGGCGATATTTGTCAGTAAAAAAACAAATGCAACAATTGGCGATATTATAGCCGTCATAAATATTGTTATCTTTTCTGCTGCTGCATACTTTCTATCTATTGAATCAGCTCTTTATTCGATGCTTACCTACATTTCAGCATCCAAAACCGTAGATTATATTATAGAAGGAATTGAAGAGTATACCGGCGTAACCATCATTTCGCCTAAGAGCGAAGAAATCAGGTTGGTCATTACTGAAAAACTGGGAAGGGGTGTTACAGAATACAAAGGCTCGGGCGGCTTTGGAAAGCGTGGCTATACCCGTATGGATATGAACATCATTTTTACTGTTATCACACGATTAGAAATTTCCCGCCTCCGAACCGAGATCGAACTCATAGACCCCAATGCATTTGTTGTGATGCACAGTATAAAGGACACTAAAGGAGGAATGATAAAGAAAAGACCACACAAGGATTAGATTTTGTTACCACACTGTTACTCGCCATTCCCTGTTGAAATCTTCCCGTTTGCTCAATTTATTGATTCCCTCTTTATTCTTTAGTTGTTGATCTGTGCTAACACTGTCGGCGATCCCGCACCAGGGTTCAATACAAACAAAGTCTGCGTTCTTTGCCGCCCAGATACCCATGTAAGGAAACCCATCAAAATCAAAATCAATTCCTCTGTCATGTTTATTACACTTCAATGACACTTTCTTTGAAATAAGATCCTTGAACACAAGAGCATCGTGCATGAACAACTCCTTTTGAAGTGGTATCACTGAATCGTGTTTAAAAACCGGAATAGGCTCTTCCTCTATTAAGCCATCATGCGATACGGCCCAGCGCGGTGAGGTTTCGGCTTTGCCAAATTCAAGATAGTAATCCTCATACTTTGTATTTTCCAATAAGGGTACCTTAAATGCCGGATGGCCTCCTACTGAAAAATACATTTCTTCACTACCAACATTTCTGATTTGGTATTTAACGCCCAGGGTACTTTCATCCACGCTATAGGCAATTTCAAATTCAAACTCGAAGGGATAGACCAGACGGGTTTCTTCATCAGATCGAAGTGAAAATGTAATCTCGTTTGAAGATTGATTGATTACGGAAAAAACTTTTTCTCTTGCAAAACCATGTCGCGGCAGTTCGTATGCCCTGTTGTGATAGAAGTAAGTATTGTTCTTCAAGCCACCAACAATGGGAAAAAGAACCGGTGACTGCTTCGCCCAAAAAGCAGGATCGCCGTTCCACATATATTCAAGATTCAATGGTTTAGAATAAACACTCGTAAGCTCCGCTCCTTTCTGATGAATCGAAACCCGAAGAAAGTTGTTTTCGATAATATGCATGCCCGATTCGTTTTAAGCAATTTAATAGAAAGGCAGGTAAGTCGATTTATTGTTTTTTGTTTGTGGTTTGTCGTTGTGGATTTGTCCCTGCAAACATTCGCGGATCTCGGCAGAAACCAGCGGGAGAAATGTTGAGCACCAGACCACAAACTAGAAACTGCAAACAACAAACTACAAACAAGAAACAAGAAACCACTACGAGCCTTAAATTAAGTAGATAATCTTACTTTTGACCATGCGCAGATTTTTAGAGATCGTCTGGAGTAGCCTCAAAATGGCTTTGCAAGAATTTCGATCAAACAAGCTCCGCACGTTTCTTTCGCTGTTCGGGGTTACGATCGGTATCTTTTGTATCATCAGCGTCCTATCTACAGTAAACAGCCTTGAACAGGCGGTTCAAAACGACATAAAATCGCTCGGTACAAACACAGTTTACATTGACAAATGGGAATACTCTGGCGGCAACGAATATCCCTGGTGGAAATATGTAAAACGTCCCGAGCCAAAGCAGGAGGAAATGAAAGCGTTGAAATTGAAAGTTCCAAGTGCAGCAAACATCGCTTTCATGATCGAGACAAATAACTCGATTGAAATCGAGGATAACATAATTAAGAATGTTGTTTACTATGGCGTTACCGAGGATTTTTTTGCTATTCAAAAGGTGGAAGTAATACTCGGAAGAACTTTGCAACAATCTGATTTCGATAATTCAAGCAATTCAATACTGATGGGGCATGAAGTAGCGCGAACCTTATTCGGCGCTGCGGAAAGTGCAATTGGCAGGGCTATAAAGGTGAAAGAAGGAAAAACCGCCAATGTGATCGGTTTGATAAAGAAGCAGGGCAAGAGCATTCTGCAACCCTGGGAGTTTGACAATTGCATCCTGATGACCACAGGATTTCTAAGGCAAATGATTCCTGAAAAATGGGCGAATCCGAAGATCATTGTGAAGGGCAGAGAAGAAATACCGATGGAAATGTTGAAAGATGAGTTAGCCGGTGCGATGCGTTCATTACGAAAATTAAAACCCACTGAGGCAGACGATTTCTCCTTGAACGACATCGATTCCTTCAGCAAATTAGCAAGTGACATCTTCAGTGGAGTGAATAAGGGAGGCTGGGCTATTGCTGCACTTTCACTGGTAGTAGGTATGTTTGGAGTGGCGAATATCATGTTCGTAACGGTCCGTGAACGCACCAGCCAGATCGGACTAAAAAAGGCCATTGGAGCGAAGCAATCCACAATTCTAACGGAGTTTCTATTGGAGGCAGCATTTCTCTGTATTCTTGGCGGACTTATTGGCTTATTGCTGGTCTTCATCCTCACACAAATATTTTCCGCATTACTGGGATTTACTGTTTTTATTTCTTTGGACATCATGCTCCTTGCAATTGGGATATGTATAGTAGTCGGTATTTTAGCTGGAATTATCCCTGCTTCAATCGCAGCAAAAATGGATCCTGTAGCTGCGATACGAAGCAAATAATTAAATGAATACTCTATCAGCTAACGGATATATCTTACCAAAAAAATGAAAGATGGGAAACACCAATCCAATCAGGAAAGAATTTAAAGTATACAGCGTTGAAGCCAGCAACAGTGGAACGCCGGACAGCTATCACCTGGTGGCTATTTCTAACACAGGAAAGTTTAAAAGTTACCAGGAAGCAGAAAAATGGATCGAGACTGAGGGAGAAAAAACAGATTATACGATCCTTGAAATTTTTGGCATAAAATAACCAATGTATCATCTGCAGCCGTTCTCTGCGTTCTTCTGTAGTAAAAATAGTAACCACACCGGGACACAGAGGTACACGGAGGTTGTATTGTCTCACTTCCTTCCGTCGGTTTTAGAATAAACATCTCATTCACGTAAGCGCGGCAATGTGGATGTCGATCGGCTTCATTGAATTCATCCGAAAGCTTCTTTAACAGGAATTACAAAACTTCATGTTGAAACCAGATAAGATAACAATTCTTGGCATCGAGTCATCCTGCGATGAAACATCGGCGTCTGTCTGTAGGGGTGGGAGAATCCTGTCAAACATTATCGCGAATCAATCTGTTCATGAAAAGTATGGCGGTGTAGTTCCCGAACTCGCTTCAAGGGCACATATACAAAACATTGTTCCGGTTGTGGATGCTGCTTTGCAGGCCGCTAAATTATCAAACAACCCGCAGGATAGTCTCAAAAAAATTCAGGCCATTGCTTTCACCCAGGCTCCAGGTCTGATCGGCTCCCTGCTCGTGGGATCACAATTTGCAAAGTCGGTCGCATTATCGTTAAAAATTCCGTTGGTCGGTGTTCACCATATGCAGGCACATGTGCTTGCAAATCTTATTGACGATCGTAGACCATCCTTCCCTTTTTTATGCCTGACTGTGAGCGGAGGCCATACACAAATTGTATTGTGTGAATCACCTTCCGTAATGAAGATACTTGGTGAAACCATTGATGATGCGGCAGGCGAAGCCTTCGACAAGTCTGCGAAGATGCTCGGTCTCCCCTATCCTGGCGGACCATTAGTAGACAAGTATGCACGGCAGGGAAACTCAAAACGTTTTACATTTCCAGAACCTCAGATACCTGGGCTTAACTTTAGTTTTAGTGGACTCAAGACATCGATCCTGTATTTTTTGCAGGAGCAAAAAAGCAAAAAGCAATCCTTCATTCAAGATAATCTGCCCGACATCTGCGCGTCCATTCAGGAACGAATCGTTACAATTCTATTGAACAAACTTCGAAACGCATCCGTTCAAACCGGAATAAAAGACGTATGTATCGCCGGAGGTGTTTCTGCAAACAGTGGACTTCGAAAAGGTTTCGAACAGATGGGAAAGAACTATAATTGGAATACTTTCATTCCAGCATTTGAATATTGCACAGATAATGCGGCTATGATAGCGCTGACAGGATATTACAAATACATGGACAATGACCTTGTCGACCTTTCGGCAGGTGTAACAGCACGTGCGGAGTGGTGAAAACCTATAAGGCCTTTTTCGGGACACCATATAACCAGAGGTTTCTGATAAAAGCTTATAGGTTTTATTATCGTATCGGTTTAAACCATGCGGGCAAATTTCAATCAAAACAAACTTGTCCAACTCTTATTTCAAATTCAAACAATTCACGATTCAACAGGACCGTTGTGCTATGAAAGTATGTACGGATGCCTGTATACTGGGCGCGTGGTTTGCGGAAAAGGTTCCTCAATACTCAACAATACTTGATATTGGCAGTGGTACCGGCTTACTAATGATGATGCTTGCGCAGAAGTCAAAAGCATTTATTCATGGCATCGAACTCGACATCTCCTGCTTCAAACAATTAAAAGAAAACATCGCGCACAATAAATGGAAAGATAGATTGATAGTATATCCCGGGGATGTTCGCTCGTACGCTTTTCCCGATAAATTCGACTTCATCATAACAAATCCACCATTTTATGAAAACGACCTGCCATCACTTACTAAAGAGGAGAAAATAGCGAAACACAGCCGAGAATTATCATTGAAAGAGTTACTTGCCGTAATCGACCGCGATCTTTCATCGGATGGCGCATTTGGAGTTCTGCTACCTTTTGATCGGTTGGAATATTTTAATAGTCTGAGTGAGGAAAGACATTTTTACCTGCGTGAAAAACTTTTTGTGAGACATAGTGCAGCACATCCGTTCAGCAGGGCGATATTGCATTATAGCCGACATAAGGAAAATTATGTCCGGACGTTTGAATTGAACATTAACATGAAAGAAGGTGCCGGTTATACTGAGGAGTTTATCGAATTGATGAGGGACTACTATCTTTATTTATGACGGAGCATCTTCGATTCCGGCATACGTTTTCAAATAGAGGTAGTCTTCCGTTAACCTTCCATTCCTGATGATTGTAGCTCTTTCAATAATGGGCGAGCCTTGCCTGATCAGGTCTTCCAATACATATTTAATGAGCTGTTCGCCGAAATACCGGGAGGCATCACGTGGCAGTTCATTCGGTAAATTTCCGACCGCCATTACATCAATTGATCCTCCAACATATGGAGGAGTCATCTCATGCGAAATTTTATTTACACCATATATGGGATTCTCGATGGTAACATCGCCAAGGTTACATGGAATCGATCCGTTGATATCATCGGTTATGTCGGCAATGGTTTGAATTCTAAAGTCGGGCTCCGCGATATGTTCCCATTCAAACAGGCGTGGCACTGTACTATCCCAATAAATTCCATTCATTAGAATATCGGTAACCTTTGTGTAAGGATGAAATATGCAACGGTATAGTTGTGCATTTGCATGAAAATTATCACGATCGTATTTTTGATTGTCGATCCGTTCGTACAACAGGGCACCCTTAAGTTGCGTGAAAACGGGATATGAAAAATCCCTGGACAGATATTCGTCCGCTTCAACTTCGATGACCCCCATCAAATTCATGATCTCAAGAATACCATGCGCTACACGCCCGGAACCTGTAACAGCAATTTTTACAGCCGGTAACTTCAATCCGAAATAAGTATGAATCAGTTCACGAAAGCTTCTTTGGTTGTAAACTCGTTGTAGATCGTACGCACCGGTTCGTTTTCCGAAAGCCATCATTCCGTTATGCGCACCCACAATTCCTGCAAAAAAACCAAAACCGAGGATGCGCTGGCCATCTTCATGGGTCAGGCATTCATAGTCAATAAGGGTAATGTTTCTTTTGATAAGCTCTTTGAATAATGCCTGGTTCCATGGCTGCCGCTTTTTTGTATGGGAAAAGAAACAATATATCCTGCCCGGGACAAGATGTTCCCTTGGCACCTCTTTTATTCCAAATAAAATATCGCAATGGCTAATATCATCAACCACTTCAATACCAGCTATGCGGTACTCCCTGTCGGAGAAGCAACGTATAGCTGATGATTGAACGAGGATTCGAATGGGGAGATGATTGTGTATCCATTTGCATTGATCGGGAGTAAACGCAACCCGGTTATCTGCAGGGATCTTGCCTTCCCGAATTAATCCGATTGTAACCATCTGTCTCTTTAAAAAAGAAACAAAGATATTCGGTAAACCGTATGGAACTAATTTTTATGTGGAGACAGCAACTTAGTTCTTTGTGAACTCAAGAAGTTCGTTACTGGTACTGTTGTCGTCAGTAAGATTAATCTTTGTTGCCGTTTTTGATGTAATGACCCAATCATCGGTTAGTTCACCTAATGGCTTGTTTGCGTCACTCTTTACACCAAGGTCAATCACCAATTTTTGTGAGCTTGTACTCTCTGACCAATTTCCTTCCTTGATTACACCGCCTTTTGAAGCAAGTACCTTTCCATTACTTTGGAAAGTAAAAGTATACCCGTTGAAGTCATCGGTTTCATTGTTGCTTCCTTCCGAAAAATGAGTCACTCTCCACGTTCCGGTTGTAACGGCATCGGCCACTGATGCAGGTGAATCTTCTTTTTTCGTGCAGCTGGCGAATACCATTGAACAAAGGCCTAGAAATACAAACATCTTTTTCATGTGTAGAATTTTAATGGATAAATAAACATCCGCAGTTGCAAAACAAAGGCCAACCCAACGTTATTCAAAATTCAGAATGTTAAAACTGCCTAAAAAGATTCTATCATCACGCACGTTGTTTATAGTATTTTTGTGGCCAATTATAGAAGATCGCTAAATGAATTATTTCGAATTATACGGGTTGCCGGTATTGATGAAAGTCGACCCGTCCGAAATCAAGAGCAAATTTTATGAACTGAACAGGAAATATCATCCCGATTTCCATGCGAAGTCAGATGAGGTCAGCCAGGCGGAAGCATTAGAAAAATCAGCAGACATAAATAAGGCGTATAAGATTTTTCAAAACACAGACGATACCATCAAGTATGTACTGCAGATGAAAGATCTTATCCATGACGAAGAAAAGTATGAACTCGACCCGGAATTTCTAACAGAAGTAATGGATATTAATGAACAGCTGATGGAACTTGAATCCGGTGCTGATAAAGAAGCAATCGAACAGTGTTTAGAGAAAACAAAAGAGTTACTCAGTCAAATTTATAATGATGTTGTTCCGATTATTGAAAATTATCAGGAAGGTGTTACTACCGAAAAAGAGCTGTTGCAGGTAAAGAGCTATTATTACAAGAAAAAATACTTACAACGCATTTTGGACAAAATATACCAAATACGTAATATTGCCTCCCTTTTATAAGCGATTTGCCCAGATGGCGGAATTGGTAGACGCGTCAGACTCAAAATCTGGTTTTCGCAAGAAAGTGCAGGTTCGATTCCTGTTCTGGGCACTTAAAAAGC
>DAINQQ010000222.1:0-9193 GCA_036742645.1 Flavitalea sp. | reverse complement strand
ATATCTATTCGGCTCGTTATCTTTTGAAGCAGTTCCCAGAATTTCTCGCTCGCGGGAATTTTCTTGGATTTGCGCCTGTTTCGTTTCAATCCTATCTGCAGCTTGCGGATTTAAAAAGCTCAGCCGCTTCGCTTGACGACGTCGCCGAAAACTATAATAAATCACTTCTTTACAAAGCTACGCAAGCCACTAGGCAACACTTTCTTTCAAGTGTAGGGAATTATCACATTGTAAACATTTTTTCTCACGCAAGAGCTGATGAGGCAAACGAGCAACCCATGTTGTTTATGCAGGATTCAGTAATCAGACTATCGGAACTCCAATACCTGGAGCGTCCAAGTACGAGGCTGGTTGTGCTAAGTGCCTGTGAAACGACTGTCGGTAAGAACGCTACCGGCGAAGGTATTTATAGTCTTGCCCGGGGTTTTGCTGCAGCGGGAATTCCGTCGGTCGCAGCAACCATATGGAAAGCCGATGAAGAAGCCATCTATTCCATTTCGAAATTATTTCATCAACATTTATCAAAGGGGCTGCCAATGGATGTGGCGCTTCAGAAAGCAAAGTTGGGCTACATGCAGACAGCCAACCGCGAACAATTGCTGCCTTATTACTGGGCTAATATGGTTATTATCGGAAAGGTCGATCCGCTGGTGTTGGAGAAGGAAACCAGTTCTCGATTCTGGTATGTCGGCGCATCCAGCATCCTGGTCGCTTTCATCATCCTACTACTTTGGAGCCGAAAGACAAAACGTACTCGGCCTTTCACTCCCCGCTCCTAGCCCGATAAAATTCTTCTCTGCACTCTCTGTCGTTATTTTGCTATTTGACTGTGCGCCATTCTAACTGCAAGTCCCGAGAATTTTTGAGCATTTGCTCAAAGACTCTAATTGCAATTTCATGATCGTCGATAAGCCCGATGGTGATCTTCATACGGAGGTGAAAATTTCTAACAATCTACATCCAAATTTCTAACAAACCACTGCTTAGAAGTAAACCTATAAGGTGTTAACAGTGTCTTCAGATTTCTTAAAATTCCTTACAACACCCTGGGTTCATGTCCCCACACGGAATGTCTTACTAAGCGGACGCACTAAAGTCATGGAGGCTACAAAGGCACAAAGTAGACGAATGTATTTTTCTTTCCACCTTCCACGTGGCAGGAGCTAATAGCTTTGAAACTACTTTTCTTTAAAAGCCTTTGGCGTTACACCAAACTTCGACTTGAACACAGTAGAAAAATACGCCGGTGATGAAAATCCCACATTGTATGAAATCTCAGAAATGCTAAGTTCTTCATGCTGCAATAAATATTTCGCTTTCTGAAGCCTTGTATTCAGTATGTAATCATTCACATTCACATTCAATAACGCTTTAACCTTTCTGTATAGCTGCACTCTCGAAACCGCCATACTTTTACAGATATCTTCAACTGAAAAATCTTCATTGGAAATATTGCTTTCTACCAACCCGGTAAATTCACTAAGAAATTTCCGGTCTATCTTACCAAGCGTTTGTGTTTTAAGATTTGACGGAAGTTCAGAGGTAAAATGATCTTTTAATTTCGACCTGTTCGCAATCAGGCTTTTAATCGTCTGTTCCAAAAACAACACGTTGAATGGCTTCGTCATATAAACGTCTGCCATATTTTTCATACCCTCAATCTGGTGTTCTATTGTTGTTTGGCCGCTGAGTAATATCACCGGAATATGAGAAGTGCGAACATCTGATTTGAAAATATTGACTAATGCCATTCCGTCTTTACCCGGGATCACTACATCTGCAATGATCAGGTCCGGAACTGTATCGAAGGCTTTCTGAATAGCGGAATTACCATCTTCTGCGTCCATCACTTCGTATTGGGCAGACAACCTGTTCTTTATAAACCCTCTCAGGTCAGCATTGTCTTCGATGATTAATATTGAATATTCTTTCTCCCGAGGAATTTCTTCTATTTGCGGTCTTCCGATATGCACCGGTTGTGTATCGGTAGTATACACTTTTTCGTCTTCGTAATAAACATAAGGAGTAGTCGGTGTGTCTGTCAGGTCTTGTTTGTCCAGATGGGCGTTTCCAAGGAGTAGATGAATTTCAAAGGTTGTGCCCTTGCCTCTTTCGCTTTTCACGTTGATGGAGCCCTTGTGCATCCTGATCAGGTCCTTTGACAAAGCAAGACCCAATCCCGATCCCTTTTGGTTTTCAAACTCGCCCTGGTAAAATACCTGAAAGGCATTCTTCACGGCTTCTTCATCCATTCCTACCCCATCATCCTGAACTTTAATTACAACTTCATTAGCCGGTTCATTCTTCCCAATATACAAATGAATATAGCCACCATCTTTTGTGAACTTGAATGCGTTCGATAAAAGATTAAAAATTACTTTGTCGAGCATATTCACATCAAACCAAACCGGGAGGTTTCTTTCATTAGTAATTAATCGAAGATCAATAGTCCTTTTATGTGCTATGGTCTGGTAAGATTGTACGATTTCCGATACAAATGATATCAAATCATTTTCTGACGCCTTCACCCGCATTTTATCGACTTCTATTTTACGGAAATCAATTAACTGGTTCACCAGTCGAAGCAGGCGAATCACGTTTTTATGGATCAGTTGAAGATTATACTTTTGAGCAGGACCAATCTTTGTATTTGCCAGTAACTCCTCGAGTGGTGCGAGTATCAATGTGAGCGGCGTTCTGAATTCATGCGAGATGTTGGTAAAGAAAGCCACTTTTGCCTCATTCGCAACCTGTGCCTTTGCAGATAATTCTTCCAGCTCTTTTTTTTGGGCAAGCATCTCGGCGTTCTGTAACTGCAACCTTTTATTGATCCTTCGGTTTTGTCTCAATGAATAAAAGACAATCCCTGCCAGTGTCAGCGCAAGCACAAGTGAGGAGATCAGGATATACAAAAATGTGCGCTGGTTGTTATAGATGGTTTCTAACTGAACAAGATTTGTTTGCTGCCGTTCAATCTGTTTTTGCTGGGTTGCAGTTTTAGTAGCCTGTAATTGCATGATCCGCACATTAGTGGAATCAATCACCGTTGTTTGTAACAGGTTTTCTTTTTCTACAGGCTCGTCATTTAATATTTTCAAAGCGATTTGAATAGACTCCTGTCCGCCGGTTGGATAAAGCATTGTGGCGCTGATCTTTTTTCCCGCCACCATATCGAGTCCCGCGTCTTTTGTTGCCAGCCCGTCCACACCAATAATCTTTGGTATTTCTGTCGATCGTACACCGTGGACAGTCGACGGTCCACGATCGTATTTTTCGTACACCTCATAGGTGGCCAATGCCATTCTATCGTTATGGGCGAAAACGAGGTCAACTTGCGGAAACTGTCTTGATATCTCGGTAAGTTTGGCCTGGGCCCGTTCCTTTAACCACTCCCCGTTTATTTGTTGTATGATCTTTAGTGAAGGATAATTCTTCAGAGCGTCGTGAAAACCTTTTTGTCTCTCGATCGCAGGAGAAGATTTCGGCAGGCCGGTGATCTCGATGATATTGCCTTTTTGATCGAGAAGGTGAGCGGCGTAGTCACCAGCCATCTTCCCAATGTTATAATTATCCCCACCTACATATGCAGAATATAATGGTGTAGATATTTTTCGGTCCACAACGATGACCGGGATTCCCTTATGATACGCGTACTCAACCACCGACGTGAGCGGTTGAGCTTCGTTCGGCGAGATGATCAGCAAGTCAATATCGTCTTTCAACAATTCCTTTACCTGTTCTATCTGTTTCTGGCTGTTTCCATCCGCCTGTCGGTAAATCAGTCGAATATTCGAATGGAAACTCATCTCCCTTTTCATTTCTTCAAGCATTGTTTTCCGCCAGGCGTCCGATTCGATGCACTGTGAAAAACCAATGACATATTGCCTGGGCTTTTCCTCCATCGAACAAGACGGAAAGAAGAAGGCATACAGCATGAGGAATGCAATAAAATATAGAAGTCTCAGCCACATGAGCAAGCCGGTAAGTTTAAGGACAGGAATTTATCGCGAAGTGATACGCGTAAAGTTAGATAAGGTTTGCAGAAGAAATATTATTCCCCGAAACTAAATACTCATAAATAGAATACAGGGAAATACCATTTTCACGGGAGCTGTTACAATTTCAAAAGTTGCTGATACAAAATTGAAATCCTGTATTTCCGATCTTAACTATCTTTTTGATTTACAATGATATGAGCCAAAGAGAAAAATTCTTAAGGATGAAAATGTTTTGAAACGATTTTGAAACGACTTCACCCCCGAAAGATGATAGCTTGGTTGAAATTGCTTGCACATGAACCAACGACTAAATTACCCGCCAGGTAGCATCCTTTCAGGCCTGTTGATATTGTTTTCATTTCCGGCTTATCCTGACCGAAGTACCATGTACTCGATAAGTGGTGAGTGGGTGGCTGATGAGTTGTTAGTGATGCGACCGCATTCGCGCAGCGCCCTTGAACTTCCACTCTTTCTTTCCCTACCGTTGAGAAAGCTTCATCCTTAGCGCCCCTGTTTCTGTAAAAGTATTCTTCATTACTAAAACATTATTATGGAACGATTGTCACATCCCGTAATCTGCTTCGGAGAAGTGTTGTGGGATATCCTTCCCTCCGGGTCACTTGCAGGCGGAGCTCCCTTAAATGTTGCGTATCATCTCAAAAAACTTGGAATCAATCCCGCGTTGATTTCTAAGATCGGTCTTGATGATTATGGAAAGCAGCTGATTAATATTCTTTCCGAATGTGGCGTCAGTACCGAATATTTTGACGTAGACTATGAGCATCCAACGGGTCTGGTTTATGCAAACTTAAACGACCAGCATGAGGTTGCTTATGATATTGCGTATCCATCCGCCTGGGATTTCATTGAATGGAAAGATGAATATATCCCGCTTTTAGAAGATGCGAAATATTTTGTCTACGGTAGCCTCACATCGCGTAACAAAACTTCCCGAGATACACTTGAACAGCTGCTGGAGATCGCGAAAACGAAAGTTCTCGATATCAACCTTCGGCCCCCACACTTCTCTCGAACGCAGGTTGAGTTCCTCCTTCAGAAGGCAGATATCCTTAAAATGAACATTGCAGAGTTGGAACTCATCACCGGCTGGTTTACCCAATTTACCAGCACCGAAGACAGGATTAAATTAATACAGGACCGATTTAAGATAGATACAGTCATAGTTACGATGGGCGCTAATGGTGCTATCGTGAATGCGAAAGAAAAACTATATCGTCATTCCGGGTTTACGGTTACTGTTGCTGACACGATCGGTAGCGGTGATTCTTTCCTCTCCGGTTTTCTATATCAATTATTAATTGGCTCTACAGTAAAAGATGCGCTTGACTTTTCTTCCGCCATCGGAGCTTTTATTGCTACGCAAGCCGGTGCCTGTCCAGACTATGAAATTTCGCAGATCACAAACCTGGTCACTTCATTCAAACTAATAACTCTTAATTAATACTTAAACTCGACAATTATGAGAAAGATCATCAATATGCTTGCATGTCTTCTTCTCTCGCTAACGGGATTCACGCAGGAAAGAACAGTTACAGGCACGGTTAAAGACCAGAATAACGCTCCCGTAACCGGGGCAACAGTTACAGTTAAAGGAACTAACGTTGCTACACAAACAAATACCGCAGGGACCTTTTCAATTCTTCTGGCAGACCGGAGAAACATCCTCGTTGTTTCCTATGTGGGATCCGAAACGCAGGAAGTACCAGTGACTGGCCAGGAGCCAATCACCGTTTTGCTGAAATCAAATGCCAATGCATTAGCTGATGTTGTTGTAACTGGCTACTCCAGCCAGAGAAAGCAGGACCTGACGGGCGCAGTTGCTGTTGTGGATCTTACCCCGGTAAAGAATAACAGCTCAGGAAATACGATGCAGGCGTTGCAAGGCCGGGTTGCAGGCCTATATATTGAAAAAGATGGTTCGCCCAATGGATCTAACAGCAGGATATTAATCCGGGGCGCAAACACGCTGGGAAATGTTGATCCTCTCTATGTAATAGATGGAATTCCGACCACGAGGCCTGAGGTTTTTCAGAACATGAGTCCTGCGAATATTGCATCGGTGCAAGTCTTAAAGGACGCTTCTGCTGCATCTATTTACGGCGCTCGTGCATCCAATGGCGTTATAATTGTAACTACAAAAAATGGCGGCAATACCAGTGGCAAAGTTCAGTTTCAATTCGACAACACTTTCTCCTTGCAGTCAGAGAAATCAATGAGGTTTGACATGTTAAATGCTGAGGACAGGGGACGTGCACTCTGGCAGGCTTCGGTGAACGACAGGCAGGATCCTGCTGCGGGTTACGGCCAGATATACGGTTTCGACTGGAATAACAATTTTGATAATCCTGTTTTGAATAAAGTGACCATTCAACCTTTCGTGGGCGGTGATGCAAATACACCAGCTGGTAATACCGACTGGCAGGATGTAATGTATAAGACGGGGTTCATTACAAATAATAGTCTCACGGCGTCTGTGGGTAACAAAACATCTTCAGTAGAAATGAATCTGAATTATCTGAAGAATACAGGCATGTTGAGATATACAGGCTACCAGCGTTTCGGCGGCAGTATCAATGCAATTACGAAAGCCTTTAACGACAGGGTTCTGTTTGGCGTGAACCTGCGAATATCTAACTCAGACGAAACGTTAACTGCAAGGGACCTGGGCGGTGCAACTACCACGTTTTTGGCAGTAACACTGGCACCAACCATTCCTGTTTATCAAAAAGACGGTATTACCTACGCCGGTGAATCTGGTGCCGGTTATTCCGACAGGAACAACCCATTGCATATGCAAGACCTTGCAAAGTGGAATAACGCAAATCGTGTAAGCACGTTTGGAAATGTGTTCGTAGAAATACAGCCGATAAAAAACCTCTACTTCAAGTCAAACATTGGCGCTGACGATGGCCGATATCTCAATAAGGTAATTTCACCAACTTTCACAGAAGGAGCATTAAGCCGCACAACGAATAGTCTCTTCTACGATCAAAATCATTTCTTAAGCGTCACCTTCTCTAATACGTTGCGCTATAACTGGAACCTGAAGGATAATCATCATTTCAAATTCCTGGTTGGGACCGAATACATAAAAACAGACCTGGACTTCCAGACTACCAGGAAGGAAGGCTTCGCCATTCAAACAGAAGATTATTTCACGCTGAACGCAGGAACCGGCAACACAAATGTTACAGGAGGATCAACAGGGAACAGGTTATTCTCACTCTTCGGCCGGGTCGATTATAATTATGATGATCGATATCTGCTTGCGGTTACACTGCGTCGTGATGGTTCATCCCGTTTCGGAGAAGACAACCAATATGGAACGTTCCCGGCTGCTTCTGTGGGATGGAGAATAGACAAAGAGCGATTCATGGAAAATGTTAACCTCTTATCCGAATTGAAAGTAAGATTAGGCGTGGGCCGCGTTGGTAACCAACAAATCGGTGATCTTGCCCGTTTCGGATTATTCGACACCAGGTATGGAACTACGCAGGCCCAACTTGTCGGCGGATTTTGGGAGCAGTACATGAATATTGGCACAGCATACTCTTTATCGGGTGCCAATACCGGAACATTGCCATCAGGTTTTGTTCAGATACAGGCGGCAAATCCTGAACTTAAATGGGAAACGACAGATGAAGTCAACGTGGGATTAGACTATGCTTTATTTCACAATAAAATCTTTGGATCATTCGACTATTTCTCTCGCAAAACAACCGGCATCCTGATCACGCCACCCGTTGCATCTGCTCTCGGGGAAGGTCAGACGAAAGCCGTGAATGGAGCATCAAAAACCAACAAAGGCTGGGAGTTTGTAGTCGGATACCGCGGTGAGAAGATGGGAGATTTCAGGTATAATGTTCAGCTGAACTTTACTCACTTCAGGGATAAGATAACTGAGCTTCCGGAAGAAGTTCGCCCGGCATACCCAGGCAATCTCGTCAACACGATCATCGGGCATTCACAGTTTGATATTTTTGGTTACAAGACAAATGGATTGTTTCAATCTCAGGCCGAAGTGGACAAGTCCGCCAGTCAAATTGGCGCTGGTCCCGGAAGGATCAGGTACGTTGATATTAATAATGACAATGTGATTAATGACCTCGACAGGACATGGATCGGGACAACGCTTCCGCGCCTTGAATATGGGGCACGAGTAGACTTCATTTACAAACAATTTGATCTATCATTATTCGGATCAGGTGTCGCTGGAAGAACAGGATTTGATGTGTACACTCTTTTTAATAACCTGATGAAGAGTCGCGAGAATGTCGGACCGGGAGTCTTTAACGCATGGACGCCACAGAATACAAATACAAACGTGCCCGCACTAACGCTGAAAGACAATAACAGCGAGGGCCGTCCTTCTGACTATTTCCTCGTAAGCACATCCTATTTTAAAATGCGCAATATCCAGCTTGGTTATAACGTCAATGCCAAGTCTATTTTTTCGAGACTGCGCATTTTTGCGATGGCTGAGAATCTGTTCTGGTTCAAGGATGCCACTTACTTAAGTCCTGACCCTGAGAGGATCGATCTGGATCCTGTTCCAATTCCGAAGACCTTTTCACTTGGTTTGAATGCATCATTTTAATCATGAAAAATCATTATAAGATGAAAAATATAATTATAACAGCGTTTATCACAGCAGCATTTGTGTTCTCGACTTCTTGCAAAAAAGCGCTCGACTATACACCAACTGGTGTGTTGTCGTCGGGAGACCTTACAACGTCTGCTGCCGTTGAAGGTTTGGTGACCGCGGCATATGCAGCTATTGGTAATGGAGATATGATAGGTCCCATTTATAGTAATTGGGTATATGGCAGTGTACGATCTGATGATTCCTATAAAGGAGGCGGTGGCACCGGTGATGTTGGTGAGATTGATGCCATGGAGCATTATAATCTCGTAACACCCACTATGGACGCATTCGTTTCCCGTTCCTGGAAGAATCTTTTCAAGTCGATATCAAGAGCCAATGTGGCCCTCCGTGCTGTGAATTCACTTTCCGATGCAGAGTTGCCGAATAAGAAAGTAAGACAGGCTGAGTTGAGATTCCTAAGGGGTCACAGTTATTTCACAATGAAACTGCTGTACAAGAACATCCCCATCTTCGATGAGAACGCGACTGCAGATGATATCCTGAAAGTGTCCAACGATTTGAGTAACGA
>DAINQQ010000221.1:8164-9222 GCA_036742645.1 Flavitalea sp. | reverse complement strand
CTTAAGCTTGCGCCAGGTGAGGGGATTCCAGTCAGGTGAGTCAGCAGTCGGGAGTCGCAAGACAATAGTAAAATCCTACGACTCCCGCCTCCCGCCTCGCGACTCCCGACTCGCGACTCCCGACTCGCGACTCCCGCCTCCCAACTATTCTCTCTTCTTCCTTATGGCCTTTAACCATCGTGCTGCAAATAGTTTCATTCCATACTCAGAAAAATGAACGGCATCGTACCGGTGAATGGCATAGATCAATTCATCGGTGTCAGGACCATAGAAAACTCTTCGGTTTTCGGCAATGAATTTCTTTTGTGCGTTTCGTATCGTAGTATCAACCCCCAGAGGTTTGGTAGTTGCCTGGTTGTGGTAAGAAGCGATAGAAATATACAGGTCTGCCGTTGGTTGATGAGCTCTTAAAATCTTTAATAGCACCGTCAAATCATTTTTGTATGCGCTTGCGGATGTATTATTCAGGTTATCGCTTTCACCCTGGTGCCAGAAAATATGAGTAAGACGAATTTTCCTTGAATCGAGGTCCTTCAATGTATTTGTAAGCTTGTTTAAGCAGTCGCCATGTGCCCAGCATGCTATAGCGGTGTTTCCAACAGCAATTGGGATAATGATGATTTTTTGATATAAGCCACTATCGATAAGAATATCTCCTAAAATACTCCATACGCTTCCACCCGTACCCGTAGCTCCAGGTAAAGGGTCTCTTGCATGCATCAACCTGCCTTCCGCATATACCAATACATTTTTATTATGGCAGACGTAAGGAACCTGACCGCGGTTAGCTGCATTGGATTGACCAAATGTAAGCGCAACCATGGTGCGCTTATCAACTTTCACTGAGTCAATATCCCATGTCGGAAAGCTATCATTTTGTTGGGCTGGTAAATTTATCGCACTCAGGGAAATCAGAAGGGTTAAGATGAAACTTCTTTTGCAGGTAATAATTCGCATTATTAAAACTCTTCGGTTACTGGTGATGGAGCTTATTTGTATCGTGCTGCCAATGTGATAGTAAACACTCACTGACCATTCACCATTCACCACTCACACTG
>DAINQQ010000221.1:0-8064 GCA_036742645.1 Flavitalea sp. | reverse complement strand
TAAATTGCATTTTAAGTTAGATAATTTATGAGCGAGTTCAATTGAGGTCAGTCTTCATGCTTCATATTATTTAATGTTATCCTTTCCGTAAACGTTAATTGTGTAAAACTTCTTATCACGACGTTTCGTTGGCTCTTAAAATAGAATATTCTTTCTGTAAGTTTGGTCGGACAAAGTAACGAACGATTGCTTATGAAACAATTGGTAGCAATAGCTCCACAGCAATTGAGTTTTTTAGACTACGAAGATCGGCCTCTCCTGCCTAATGAAGTTTACATTAAAGTAATGTACGCTTCACCCAAGCATGGATCCGAACAAATGGATTTCCGTGGTAAAAGTCCCTTCATGAATGAGTATTACAATCAGGAGTGGCAAGTATTCAGTCGCAGGCGAGACGAGGAGCCCAGGGGAATAGAATTTGGAAAATGGAATGTGGGTAATATGATCGTTGGAGAAGTTATTGAAAAAGGAAATGATGTATTTGATTTTAAAAAAGGCGACATAATCTGTAGTTATGGGGGCATCAGGGAAACGCATATCTTGAATGCTGTCGACAACCACCGTCTTCATAAGCTTCCAGACATAACGTTATGGAAGTCTGCCCTGTGTTACGATCCGGCTCAATTTGCGTTGGGAGGCGTTAGAGATGGAAATGTGCTGCCCGGAGATTTCGTTGCCATTTTTGGATTGGGGGCGATTGGCCAGCTAGCTGTCCAGATATGTAAAAAAATCGGCGCAACGGTAATTGCTATCGACCCAATTGAAAACAGGAGGAAAATCGCTTTAAGTTACGGGGCCGATCATACGATAGATCCAATGAGCGTCGATACAGGGCTTGAGTTAAAAACATTAAGTGAAAAAAGAGGAATGGATGTGATCATTGAAACAAGCGGAAGCAAAGAAGGATTGCAGCAATCGTTACGGGGCCTTGCATATGGAGGTACGGTAAGCTATGTTGCCTGGGCAAAAGAATTTTCTGCCGGTTTAAATTTAGGGAGAGAGGCTCATCACAACAATGCTAAAATTATTTTTTCGCGTGTTGCCAGCGAACCATTCAGAGACCACCCAAGATGGAACCGCAAACGTATTGAGCAAACGATTTGGAAAATGATTACATCGGGATATATAAACGGAAATGATTTAATTCAACCTGTTGTTCCCTTTGCTGAAGCAGCTGAAGCTTATACGACTTATCTCGACAAATATCCTGAACAAAGCATTAAACTCGGAATTTCATTTTAGATATGCGAACCATTTTGACACAGGACAAGGATTTCTTCCCACAAAAGTTAAAAGACAAATTTTTTTATCTCAAAGATGCAGGATTTGATGGCTTCGAAATAGATGGAAAACTTTTGCTGGAACGCTTCGATGAAGTGCAGGAAGCTATCGCGGCAACAGGCTTCCCGGTTATTACAGCCTGTGGAGGTTATAGGGGATGGATCGGTGATTTTGATGAAACAAAAAGAAAAAAAGGACTTGAAGATCTCGCATTGATGCTTGAACGGCTGGCTATCATTAGCGGGAAAGGAATTGTTATTCCTGCAGCCTGGGGCATGTTTTCTTTACGGCTGCCACCAATGATCCCACCACGAAGTAGCCAGGAGGACGAGAAGGTTCTGCATGATTCTTTAAGATTTTTGAATACTATAGCCGCCAAAAACAATGTATCAATTTTTATTGAACCTCTTAACCGTTACGAAGATCATATGATCAACAGCCTGGAAAGGGGATCTTATTATATAGCAACCGGAGGATACAGCAATGTTCGACTTACCGCTGATTTTTACCATATGAATATAGAAGAGAGTAACATTTATGAATCATTGCTTCAATTTGGTTCTTATATTGGCCATATTCATTTGGCCGATAATCACCGCTATCAACCCGGTTCGGGGCACACCGATTTTATTTCCGGTTTTAATGCTTTGAAGGAGATTCAATATAAAGGCGCCTATGCGATTGAATGCAGGGTGATCGGTGAACCTTCTGAGTTGGCATATTTGGAATCATTGAGCTATCTCCGCCGTGTATCGCAGATATAGACATGTGGGTAACAAATGAACAGTGAACAGTGAACAATAGTTCAAATATTTTTTATGCCTGTACTTGCAATAGATTTTGGAGGAACCTCAGTTAAACTGGGAATTGTCAATAATGGATCATTGATTGGTACTTCTCAAATACCTGCGAATGCAAAAGGCGAACTGGAAGCAAATCTTGAAAGAGCCAGCGAAGCGTTAGAGAAATTGTTGCAAGGCAATCACGTTTATAAACATGAACTAACTGGAATTGGCCTGTCATTTCCAGGTATTGTTGATAGTGAAGAAAATCGTGTTCTTTCCCGTTATGTAAAATATAGTGATGCTACCGGCTTTGATTTTACAAACTGGGCGTCGCAACGCTGGCAGTTACCCGTAAGTATCGAAAACGATGCCCGGGCAGCATTAATTGGAGAATGGCAATATGGGGCGGGAAAAAATTTTGAAAGTATTGCAATGATGACCCTGGGAACAGGACTTGGGAGCGCTATACTTTTAAATGGAAAATTATTGAGGGGTCCAAACTTTATTGCGGGAAATCTTTGGGGGCATATTTCTATAAATCTGAAAGGGGGTTTGTGTAATTGTGGACATATTGGATGTTTGGAAACTGAAGCATCGACCTGGGTTTTAAAAGAGCAATTAAAAAACTATAAAGGCTACGAACACAGCAGCTTGTTTCAAAAAGAGATTTTGTTTGCAGAGGTGTTTACTGAAGCAGCGAAAGGAGATGAGATTGCAAAACAAATAGTGACTCAATGCCTCCATGCATGGGGGATTTGCGCAGTTAACATGGTTCATGCTTATGACCCGCAGATTTTAATAATGAGTGGTGCCATCATGGAACAGGCCTCGGTTGTAATTCCACATATTCAAATGATGATCGACAAACATGCCTGGCTTGCGCCGGGTACAGTAAAAGTTTTGAAAAGTGAGCAGGTGGCCTATGCTTCACTACTGGGACTGGAATACATCATTACAATGAAAAATTCAGGTGAGAAGATCTAATTACGATAAATATCCTTTCATACAAGTAGAGAATGAAAACAACTCCTGTATAGTGAGTTGGTCGGCTATATCGCAAGAATTGAATGCACGAATAAAATCTTCCAATAAAACAAAGCATATTATACTTGTCGAGTGTTACCAGGGAGTCATACATAACGATGTTGCAATAACTCTTCAAAACACCCTGGAACATGTATTATGGATAAGTACCGAAAGCCTTTTTAAGGATGAAATTGTTATACAGAAGATGATTCATCCCGATATGACGGATGATCTTGTTTTTGGATATTTCACCCGGTTAAACATTAAAGATTATTTTGACGAAAGCAAGTTGAAAGCGTCCCTCGAAGAAGTGGATAAATTAGATCGGGGAACAGTCATCGTGTACGGCACGGGCGCATCCCTTTTGGCAAAAGATTTCGATTTGCTGATTTATGCTGATATGCCAAGATGGGAGATTCAGCAAAGAATGCGAAGGAGCGAAGTTGATAATCTTGGTGTGAAAAACAGGAACAACGACTTTACAAATAAATATAAACAAGGCTATTTTATAGACTGGCGTGTATGTGACCGCTTAAAAAAAGCGGTATATAATCATTCGGATTATGTTTTGGACACGACGATCAGGGAGGAACCAAAACTCGTAAAGACAAAAGCGATTAATGAAGGTTTGACAAAAGCGATCACCCGGCCTTTTCGTGTTGTTCCATTCTTCGATCCGGGTCCATGGGGAGGGCAGTGGTTGAAAGAAATATGTGATCTCGACAAAACTGCTGTAAACTACGCCTGGGGTTTTGATTGTGTACCGGAAGAGAACAGCCTTTTACTTGCTTTTGGAGAAGTGAAAGTAGAAATTCCTTCTATCAATCTTGTCTTCTTTAGAGCAAAAGAATTACTTGGCGAACAAGTGCAGGCACGGTTCGGAGACGAATTCCCCATACGATTTGACTTGCTTGACACAATGAGTGGCGGAAATTTAAGTTTGCAGGTGCATCCACTGACTGGCTACATACAAGAGCAATTCGGTATGCACTATACCCAGGATGAAAGTTACTATATATTGGATGCTGCACCTGATGCCGGCGTGTATCTCGGAATGAAGAAAAAAGGAACAAAGCGCGAATTATTCGACTCTTTAGAGAGCGCTTATAATGAAAATAGTTTGTTCGACGTGGAGCAATACGTTAACCGTTGGCCCGTGAAAAAACACGATCATCTTTCCATTCCTGCGGGTACCATTCATTGCAGCGGTGCTAATACAGTGGTGCTTGAGATCAGTGCAACGCCTTACCTGTTCACTTTTAAAATGTGGGATTGGAACCGTGTGGGTCTTGATGGGAAACCCCGACCCATTCATTTAAACCATGCAAAAAATGTTTTGCAGGATGCTCGTCATGAAGAATGGGTAAAACAAAACGCCTTAGATATTGTCAGAGAAATCGGCTCGGGAGCTGGCTGGAAAGAAGAAAGAACGGGTTTAAATGATTTGCAATTTATTGAAACAAGAAGGCATTGGTTTACTGAAAAGGTTCAGCATGATACAAACGGCAATCTTAACGTGCTCAATCTTGTACAGGGGCGTGAAGTAATAGTTGAAAGCCCGGAAAACATGTTCGTGCCGTTTAGTGTTCACTACGCAGAAACTTTCATAATTCCTGCAGCTGCTGGCGCCTATACAATTAAACCTGTTGGAGAAGCGCAGGGAACTGAATGCGCAACCATTAAAGCTTATGTGCGTTTTTAAATAGCTCGCATGGCAGGCTTTTCTTTTAACCACAGAGGGAGACGGAGCACACAGAGAATGAATTGGGTAATGTTTCCGGTGTTGTCTACAAGATATTCTTAATAATATGCCAGCTAACGCCTCTGTGTCCCCCGTGGTTATTTTTTTTTACCACAGAGTGGGACACAGAGGATGAGGCATAATATATCGGATGCTTTAAAAAATTCTTCAATTTATTTTTCCACAATTAACGTTTACGGAAAGGTTTACGGGGTAGTGAGGCGTGTGCCTGATTGATTTGAAACAGATGAACTGCTCTGTTTTGCAAATACTGTTCCTAATTTAGGATTCTAAATGACTGCTATATGAAACTGATTGCTTTTACCTGCGGCTTTATCCGCAGTTGCCGGCGTATTAACCACGTCAATCTATCTGTCTCGATTTTTTTCTGTTTCTTATTTTCTGAAACTGCTCTACAAGCACAACAAACAAGAATTACTGGCCGCGTATCTGATCAGGCGGGAGTTCCGGTAGGTGATGCCAGTATATCGGTTAAAGGAGGTGGCGGAGCAGTGACCGACAGCAGTGGCAGATACGCCTTAACGCTTGCACAAACCGGTGAAGGGTTATTAGTTGTAAGTCATGTTGGATATAGAAGCGCAGAACGATTAGTTACTTTTTCGGGCGGTACTATCACCGTTGATTTTGTATTAGAAGAAACTCAAGCCGGACTAAATGCGGTCATTTTCACCGCCAATACATCAAGAAGAAGGCAGCAGGAAATTCCAATTTCAATCAGCAGGTTCAACTCCCAACAATTACAATTACTAAAATTTAACAGCCAGGCGGATATTCTTCGCACTATCCCAGGGATTACTGCCGAGGGAGGAGGTGGCGAGGTTGCCAATAACGTATTTGTTAGAGGTTTGCCTTCAGGTGGTCAGTTCGTTTTTTCCCCCATTCAAATTGATGGTATGCCTGTCATCAGTACTATGGGATTGAATTCATCAGCACCCGATGTGTATTTCAGGAATGACCTGGGGATTGCGAGCCTTGAATTTGTGCGGGGCGGTTCCTCAACACTCTATGGAGTAGGATCCGTGGCCGGCATCATTAATTATACAAGTAAAATAGGAACCGACGTACAAAGAAGCATTGTTGAAGCAGAATACGCCACACCCGGAAAAGTAAAACTGGATTTCAACACCGGTGGCCCGCTGAGCGAAAATGGTGTTTACTATAACGTATCCGGCACTTACCGTTATGATGAAGGTCCTTTGGTGACGGGTATTCCATCCAATGGATTCCAGGTGAGGGCCAATATTCGTAAAGTCACTGATCACGGATCTTTCACTGTGTACGGCCAGTTCATAAATGATAAAGTACAGTTCTTTGTTCCATATCCGCTTACAACTGACCGTGAGCAGCCAAAAGGATATGACGGCGAAACCGTAACAATACTTGAAACGGCAGATGCTGCTAATCTTTCCGCGTTAACACCAAATGGATATTACCAGAGCCGGGCCGCGAACGGCGTTTATACAAAAGGTGGGTATTTAATGGCAGCTCTTGAACACAATTTTCAAAACGACTGGAAGTTCAATGCAAGACTTCGTGTAGCCAATTACGAACATGAGTTTAACTTCTTTAATACGGACGGTAATGGGAAAAATCCTCTTAGCCAATCCGCTTATGTAACCAGTGTCTTTAAAGGAAAAGGAACAGGCTACGCCTATACTTATGCAAACGATGGAGTCACTTTGGACCCCAATGCTTTGGTGCTGGAGAATACAATTATCGACCGCAACCGGCCATTAAACGAACTGGCTACGAATCTCAACCTTTCAAAATCTTTTGAAACCGGCACCGCAAAACATTATGTTACGATTGGTGGATTTGTATCGCGTACTGAAGCGCGTGACTTTAACGTCCAGATGCGCTATTTGAGTGAATTTAAAGACCAGCCAAGAATCCTCAACCTGACATATGTCGACAGTCTTAATGCAACGAAAACAGCAACACGAAATGGTGTGCTTGCTTTGCCTGGCTATACAAACAGGTTCTCCTCAAGTAATAAAGCCGCTATTTATTTAACGGACGAGATTTCATTAAATCGCTTTCATATAGATTTTGGTGTACGTGTGGAGAATCAAACCGGGAGGGTTGAAGCCGAAAAATCCGCAACCGCGGTCAATAGCCAGGGTGTTAGTGTTGCCTGGGGCACCGGTTCTTTTAACCGCTTCAATCTGCAAGCCTCTGATTGGGCAATAGCGGCCGGTGTCAGTTATAAGGTTACAAACCCGTTAAACGTTTATGCAAATTTTTCACGGGGATACTTCTTTCCCAACTACAATGGTTTTAATGTCACTGTTGTAGGAGGAATACCTGCTTATCCCACAGAACGTCCTGAACATATCATCCAGACAGAAGTCGGAGCAAAATTTGGCAATGAAAAAATAACAGCAACACTTGCCGCTTTCTACGTCAAATTAAATGACCGTTTCAATGTTTCTTTTTTGAATGTGGGTGGCGTGCTGACTGAATCGGTTGCAATAATCAGTTCGGAATCTTTGGGCCTTGAAGCTACCTGGAACTGGACCATCGTAAAAAATCTACGTCTTGAAGGCTCACTGACTTATCAAACGCATGAGTACACCGAGTATTCGGCCACGCCGACAAATGTGGGCAAGTGGTTAGAAAGACAACCCCAGGTTATTGTAAATGGCGGGCTTCTTTATAACAATAGGAAATTTGATGCAGCCTTCAGTATTAATTCAACAGGAAAAAGGTACGGCAACGCCAGTAATTTAGTTGAATTAGATCCTTACAGTATTTCCAGGCTTGACGCGGGATATACTTTCAATATGGATAACAATTCTACAATCCGGTTGGGTGCCGGTGTTTACAATTTGTTTGATGTGGTTGGAGTAACAGAAGGAAATCCACGGGCTGGCGATGCCCAAACTAATACCGGAACCTTTTTTGTTGGCCGCCCAATCTTACTGAGATCATATTTTGTGAGAGCAGCGCTGGTCTTTTAGTCGGGAGTCGTGAATGGTGAGTTGCGAGTAGTGGGTTGTGAGTCGTGAATGGCGCGTGGTGGATGGTGAGTGGCGAGCCGGGAGTATTCAATATTAATTTTCCAAACCGTTTACAACTCACCATTCACCACTCAGGACGAACAACTAACAACTCACCACTGACCATTCACGACTGGCAACTGACAACTGACCACTCACAACTGACCACTCATCACTCACAATTGACAACTGACATGCACTCACAAGAACA
>DAINQQ010000220.1:0-9241 GCA_036742645.1 Flavitalea sp. | reverse complement strand
CACATTTTGCTCATGCGGTTAGCTGATATCGAAAAAGAGACCTCCTATGTGCCTGGCACTACATCCGGTTATTATGGTGGTTATGGCAGGTACTACGGGTATGGTGCTGGTTACTATTCAACGCCGGGATATTATCAAACTGATAAAAACTATTTTATTGAAACAACCATATATTCAATAAACCCTGATAAAATGCTCTGGACAGGGGTTACGAAAACGGTGAATCCATCCAAAGTAAATAAAACCGTCAATGAAATTGCTGATGTGCTCATCAGCAAGATGAAAGAGGATGGCTTTCTGAAGAAATAGGATGGCCAACGGCGATCCTTTGTGTTCTTTGTGCGACTCTCTTCCTGTTCTTTGTGAACCCGCTGACCGCATAATCAAGGGGTTCACGAAGAACACGACGAGAATTGCACAAAGGACACAAAGGATGTACAAACGATTCATATCAATGACCATCTATGATGCCAGGGAAGAAAAAACATAGCTTCATTTACTTTGTCGATTTAAATCTCCGGATTATAATTATCTGCTTTCTTGCATCTTTCTCCACAGCTGTTTCAGCACAGGAGGATGTCATTCCCCGTGATAGCGTGCCACCCTACGTCAAAGACTTTTCAGACGTTATCAAAAAAATGCTGCATAAAAAAGTGGATTCAGCACTCAGAAAAGCGGAAAAACTCGCCCTATTACCCTCTTTGGGATATAATCCAAGTTTTGGTTTTGTGATTGGGGCCAAGGCGTCAGCAGTAAAGCTATATGGAAATAAAGAAAACACTTCTCTTTCGTCGATCGGGTTGGAAGCTCTCTTTACTTCAAAGGGTATTATCACGCTGCAGGTCCGTCATAATATTTTCACCTCCGGTAACAAATATTACCTCCAGGGAAACTGGCAATTATCAAAATTCCTGATCACCGATTATAGTATCGGCACCGGGAATAAAAAATATTTAAACAACACCGATAGTGCATTCCTCATTCGGTTTAATTACATCAGGTTGACAGAAAAAGTGTATCGTAAGATTGGTCGCGCCCTGTATGCGGGTGCGGGTCTGAGTATCAATTATCGTTATGATATTGATGATGAGAAACTGGACACCCTTGGAAGTACGCCACATTATCGATACAGTGTGCGAAATGGTTTTGATGCGACGAGGTACTCGGTAAATGCATTGTTGCTGGCAATATCTTATAATACCCGCGATCACCCGCTTCGTTCGTACAGGGGAACTTATGCAGACTTTAACCTGGCGTTCGCCCAGGAGTGGATGGGGAGCACAAAACCTTCAATACAGTTGATATACGATATGAGAAAGTACTTAAGCCTGAGCAAAAAAAATCCAGAACATGTTTTAGCCTTTTGGCACCTCGCCTCGTACAAACTCAGTGGAACAGTCCCCTACTTAGCATTGCCAGCCACAGGATATGATATTTACAACAGGAGCGGCCGCGGTTATACAATTGGTCGCTTCAAGGGGCCTTCTTACGTCTACTTTGAGTCGGAATACCGATTTCCCATTACGCATAATAAATTAGTGAGTGGGGTAGCCTTTGCCAATGTTCAAACCGCCTCCGACGATCTTGGAAAAAAGTTATTCCAATATTGGGATCCCGCAGCCGGGGGAGGATTACGGATACTTTTTCAAAAACACAGCCGGTCAACTGTATGTATCGACTATGCGAGAGGGAAATATGGTTCGAGTGCATTTTTCTTCGGTCTGAATGAAGTCTTTTGATGACGCAAATGGAGGCGAATGAGGAGCGCGAATAAACGCAATGGCTAACGACTGATCTGCTGATGCGCATGTGCTAATGTGAAAAAGTGAAGATGTGTAGAATCTTAAAACAATTTGGCATTAATGTCATTTGCTTCGATGTATTAAAACAATAACAAATAATTTATATGAGCTCGTTTTTTGAGTTGCCGACATACCTGCTTTTTGCAGTTTTTTTTGTTGTGATTATTTGGTGTAACTGGTTAGGGTACCGGTACAAGAAAAGACAGCTTGATAAATATCCAGGGCAGATACACGAAGGCATGAGTTCCATTGAAGGTTCCATTCTTGCGTTGTTGGCTCTTTTATTGGGGTTTTCTTTTTCGGTGGCCGTATCAAAATTTGAAACGAGAAGACATTTACTGGTTGAAGAAACGAATGTCATTGGTACCGCCATATTGCGTTGCGATCTGTATCCGGACAGCATTCGCACTGCTCTACGGGCAAATTTTAAAGAATATGTGGAAACAAGAATTGCTTACTACGAAGCCAGGTACGACGAAGCCAGGAACCGGGTGGAAATGGAGAAAGCAGAAGAAATATCGGCCAGAATATGGAAAACCGTAGCTGTTGATGCAAATGACATTCAATTCAAGCTACGTTCGCAGCAAATGATTCCTATCGTAAACGAGATGATTGATATGATCACCACGAGGGATGCCATGAGAATTAGCAAGGTCCCTCCTCTTATTTTGTGGACACTCCTGACTTTTGTTCTAATTGCTGCCTTCCTGTTGGGATCGGATTACAAGGGACATAAAAGAAATGTCAGTTTGGTAATTGGGTACGCCTTAGTAGTGACGCTTACCCTAAACCTGATTAACGAGCTGAATCATCCGCGCCAGGGTCTGATTAACCTCGATGATGTTGAGAAAAAGATGGTGAATTTGAGGAAGCTGCTAATCTAATCTGAAAAGGTGAAAATTTGAAAATTAGCTGATCTGGTAATTTGCAAAAAAAAATCACGTGAAGACGCAAAGAAAAAATCCCTTCGCGGCTTTGCGCGAAGAACTTCACAATCCGCTTGAAAATTTTCGGGAACTAATTGTTTTAGGCCGTATGTGGATCGGTTAATTTTTTTTGCCACGAATTACACGAATTATCACGAAATCTTTTCGTAGCAATTCGTGCAATTCGTGGCAAGCCACCTTTCCGAGAACTATGATCGCGAACAATTTTTTATAATGGCCTGCTCTTACTATCAATCAAAGCCACTTTGCCGCCGACGATCTTAATATCATCCATACACAACGAGGAATCTGTCTTTCCACCTTTTGGCTTCATATTTTCAACATACCAGAGACCGACCCACTCTTCACCCCGGTTTTTGCTCTTCACGGACTCATAGTCTTTCATGTCAACAGAATAAGATTCCAGGGTGCTTCTGAAATCGGTGAAAAGTCTGATGAGTTCAGCTTTGGTTCCCTTGAACTTGATGGTATCGACGTAGAATTCAACGGAGTCAGCAAGATATTGACCTATTGAATTCATGTCATTCATTTCAAAAGCGCGCAAGCAGTTCATCGCAACAGCCACATTTGCATCGCTTCCAATTTTCCAGTCAGGGATCTTTTCGACAGTGTATGGTAGGGCTACCGTCTCTTTTTTAGTAGAGTCTGCAGAGGAACTGTCTGAACCTGTACTTTGGTCGTTACATGCAAAAAGGATGGCTGCAATTGATAAAAGACAGAAGATCTTCTTCATGTTGTTTTGGTTTTGGGGGTTTACCAAACTTAACGCTATTTTCCATACTTCGTGAATGGGATAATGATCCGGTCTACTAAAAGATACAGAAATGGTTTATCATGAATAGGCTTATCTGCTTATAATTCCGTCCAAGGCAGACTTGTCCAAAAAGCCCGAAAAGTATTTATACAACACTGCAAGGAATTATCCTGGAATGAAGAAATTGATTGACGTTATGCTGTTAGATCCCAAATTATCTAATAAACCGAGGCACAAGCTGCAGGCCGGACGGAGAATGCTGTGTGCGATCACTATACTGCCCGGCCTTAAGCCAGCGGAGGGTGTGTGAAATTCACTTTTACCCTGTTTAAATTGCCGGGTAGAACAGAAGAAGAATTCACTGAAGATGCTAAGGCGGTAAAAGCTGATCTGCAAAAGCTGAAAGAAATCATGGAGGGCAAATGAGCTCTGCATAAAATTTCAACAAACACTCTATGCAATATTCAAAAAGTCAAAATCTATCGCTACTCATCCTGCGGATCGTTGTTGCAGCCATATTTTTAGTTGCCGGATATTACAAATTTCCATTTTGGTCAGGAAAGATGGAAGGTGTAACTGAATCGACACCCTGTTTACCCTGGATTTGAATTCATAATTCCTTCAACATAACATTTTTAAAATAGACTTCCATATCCTGGCCGCCATGCAGTTGCAAGGCAATGAACCCTTCCTTACGGCCGGGATCATTAGACAATTCTGCTGTTTTATATCCGTTGACATGCACTACAATGTTTCCATTTTCCGCATGCACTGTCATCTTATTCCATTTTCCAGATTTGTACCATTTCCTAACCTCTTCCTGTCGGGGTTGTACCACCCATCCCCTGCCACCTGTTTCATATAGTCCGCCAATGTATTCTTCAGGTGCGATCTCAGCCTGCAGCCCTTTCACTCCTTCAATTCCGCCGGTTTCCTCTACACGAAAATAGAGACCGCTATTCCCTTTAATACATTTAAACTGCAGCGTGATTTCAAAGTTTTTGTATTTCTTATCCGTAACCAGTAAACCATGACGGTCATCGGAATGATCATTCCTGCCGGTTAAGATTCCATTGGCTGCATTCCAGGTACCCCCCGGTATTACATGCCATCCCTTTAGGGTTCCGCCATCGAATAAGGATTTCCACTTTATCTGAAAAAAGGCGGTCCCCAAAAAATAAAGACCGGATAACAGTAATCCTTTTAATAAAATTTTCGATGGACGATGTACGATCTTAGATGTGCGATGATCTTGAATCATTGCTATTGGTTTTAGAAAATAATTGTCTTTTCGATATACGATGAACGAATGTACGATGTTAGATGTTAGATGTACGATGGTCTTGAATTGTTGTCGTTTTCTGGAAGAATTTAAATTATTATTTGTAACCATTTTGCTGCATGTAGAAAACCCTGCACTCATTTGACCTTTCCTTTGGGATCATCTTTCAGTCATCCCATACAATTCAATGTCGTTTAGTTAAGTACTATTCAATGCGATTAAACCATATATCAGTAATAGCAAACAATAACAGAATTAAAAAGAATAAATCCATCATATAATGAATGGAGAAAATCCACTTAAGTCCCCTTTAAGGGATTTAGGGGCGGGCTTTAGATGATACGAAAACTTAGAAAAAAAACGAAGATTAAGTATTCAAAAAATTATGTACCAGACTTTATTGCTGCTATGAGCTTCGGTTGCGTCGCCTGCATCGTTCGGAAATACTGCGCAACAGCGCCTAAATCCCTAAAGGGGACGTTGTTGAAGAGCATTCGTAAGACAGACAGGGCTTCCAGGCAGCTTAACTAAACGACATTGCAATACATTTGAAAAATCCAGAAATGGCTTATCAGAAGTTGGATTACACACATTACAATCCAGTTGAAGCAGGAGTGATTGACAGACCGGAGGATGATCTGTATAGTAGTGCCAAAAATTAACGAGGGATGAAAGGTTTGGCTGATGTCATTTATTTTATTGAATCCCTTAGTGATCTGAAGCTTTCCTTAGGTAATATACCAGTAAACTGATTTCTGCACAAATGCCTGTAACCACCGCGATCGAACAATATTTATCGGTACAGATAGTTATACATAAGGATAGTCGGGAAATGCTCGATTTTCTTTGCACCCATTGGAGACCCCTGGCTTATGGAAGAAAGCAAATCAAATATTGATAAGTAGAAAGGTGTATTTTTTAAAGATGGCAAGGGCAAAACCATTCGAAGAAGATTGATTAGTACTACCATTCCATTTATTAACTACGTAGCCACGGATTACACGGATTGGCACGGATTAAATCCGTGGAGATCCCTGTAATCCGTTGCAAGATTCTGATAGAATAATATTTTAAACGATTTCAAGGAAATAATGCGAAAGCCGTACTATTTTTTTTGCCTGTTGGCCAGTGCAGGTATGCTGGCCAATGCACAGAAAAAAACACCAGAGCAACCTGCAACAACCGACACTGTTAAGACTGTAAACTATCGTCCGGTTACACAGCCGCGTCCATATAAAGATGTAATTACCACAAAAGCAATTACACAAGATGGATTGTTCAAAGTGCATAAGGTGGATGAACGTTATTTTTTTGAAATAGCGGATTCACTCCTTGGAAGGGACATCCTGGTGGTGAACCGGCTTGCAAAGACCAGCACTGCTTTCAGTGTTTCCTCCTCTTCTGCCTATGCAGGAGACATTATTAATGAGAAGCAGATCCGTTTCGACAAGAGCCCTAACAATAAAATTTTTCTTAGGACAATATCTTATTCCGTTTATTCGCGTGATTCTACCCAACCAATGTATCGTTCGGTAAACGCTGGAATTCATCCAATAACCGCTGCTTTCGATATAAAAGCTTTAAATATAGATGGCGGTAGCATTGTGATCGATTTTACTGATTATATAAATACCGATAATGATATCCTGGGGTTTGATTCAAGAAGTAAGTCTGCTTATGGTTTGGGTAGCCAGGCCCAGGACCGGTCGTACATCGTAAACGTGAGGTCTTATCCCCGCAATACGGAACTAAGGATGTTAAAAACATATAGCCGGGCCGGTTCAGGTACAGCTACTATTGAAATGAACAGTTCATTATTACTTCTTCCAAAAGAACCCATGAAGGGAAGGTATTCGGATGAGCGTGTGGGTTATTTTACTACCGGGTATACAGATTTTGATACGGATCCCCAGCGCGTCAAATCAGTTCAGCTTGCAACAAGATGGAGACTGGAGCCGAAAGAGCAGGATGTTGAAAAATATTTGAAAGGCGAACTGGTAGAACCGCAAAAACCCATCGTGATCTATATTGATCCGGCTACACCGGAAAAGTGGATTCCTTACCTGGTCCAGGGTATTAACGACTGGCAGCAGGCTTTCGAGGGAGCTGGATTTAAAAACGCTATCATCGGTAAAAGAGCGCCTACAAAGGAAGAAGACAGTACATGGAGCCTTGAAGATGCCCGTTTTTCGGCGCTGGTATACAAGCCATCGACCGTTGCCAACGCAAGTGGCCCGCAGGTACACGATCCCCGAAGCGGTGAAATAATGGAAACACATATTAACTGGTATCATAACGTTATGTCGCTTCTGCACTCGTGGTATTTTGTACAGGCTTCTGCAATCGATCCGCGTGCACGTAAAATGCATTTCGATGATGAACTGATGGGACGATTGATACGATTTGTTGCATGTCACGAGGTGGGCCATACGCTTGGCCTGCGTCATAATTTTGCTGCTTCTTCAACCGTGCCTGTGGAAAAGCTTAGGGACAAATCATGGGTAGAAGCCAATGGACATACACCTTCCATCATGGATTATGCACGGTTCAATTATGTGGCTCAACCTGAGGATAGTATTTCTTCAGAGGGCATCATGCCCCGCATAGGCGCATACGATAAATGGGCGATTGAATGGGGTTATAGGTGGATGCCACAATTTAATACAGCAAAAGAAGAAGAATCTTTTCTGAATGAATGGGTAGTTAAAAAACTGGACGATAAGCGACTCTTGTTTACTGCAGAAGGCAGTACCGGTCTCCAGGATCCACGCACTCAAATGGAAGACCTGGGAGATGATGCAATGAAAGCAAGTGGATATGGTATAAAGAATCTTAAAAGAATCCTGGCAAATCTTCCGCAATGGACCTATGAACCGAATGACCCTTATGATAACCTGAACCAGATGTATGAACAGATCATATACCAATTTGGAAATTACATCGGTCATGTGATCAGGAATATAGGCGGAACATTCGTAACACCTAAGACCGTTGAACAGAAAGGTGTAGTGTATGAATCAGTGCCTCCTGCAAAGCAACGTGCAGCAATGGAATTCCTGAACCAGCACATATTCAAAACACCTGTCTGGCTGCTGGATAAAGATCTAATGAAAATTACCGGCAAACAACCTCTGGATATTATTTCAGCTCAGCAGGAAGATGTATTATCCAGCCTATTGAACAAGGCTTTATTGGAAAGACTGTCAGAGGCGGAGGTCATGGATCCATTGAATTCATATAAGCTAACAGATTTTTTGAATGAACTGAGAAATTATGTTTGGGTAGAGTTAAGAAATAATAAGCCGGTGGATGCTTACAGGCGAAGCCTTCAGAAATTATATGTCGAAAAACTAACAACTTTGATAGGTAGGTCCGGAAGCAGTAATACCGGCGATATGGTATCGGTAACAAAGGCACATATAAAAAGTCTGCGGTCCGGTATTAAAGCAAGATTACAATTGCCGTCAGATGATATGACCCGGTACCACCTGGAAGACCTGCTGGATAGAATGAATGAGATGTTGGATATAACGACTGCACGGAACTGATAAGGAACAAAAACAGCTATATTCTTTAGCGAACACATCACACTTTAAACCCTTCCTGCCGCAAGAATCGATGAAAATATTGCACCCGCTAATTTAAACGTGTCTTAGAGTCCATCCTAAATTGCTAACTATAACGAGTATTGGAAGAAACCATCACATTTGGGAAAAACGGGAATCTGATATACCTTGGCATTACAGTCATTGCAAAAGAAGACATTTATCCTAGGAGAAATTCAATCCGTGCTAACCCGTGAAATCCTTGGCAATTCCTCATTTTAAAATTTAAACCAACTAACAACTTATGCAGCCGAAAACCATCAACATTCTTTACTGGGTGTTTACTATTTTGTTTGCCGCACTCATGATATTTTCTTCTTATGGTAGCATCCTTGTGAACGAAGATGCCAAAAACCTGATACACCATTACCTTGGCTACCCGGAATATGTTATTCCGCTCACAGGTTGGGCTAAGCTGATTGGATCAATTGTTATTTTGATCCCAGGACTAAAAACAGTAAAAGAATGGGCCTACGCCGGTTTGTTTTTCGACCTGTTCGGCGCGGTATATTCCAGTATTGCAGTATCAAAGACCGTAGACCCAATGATGTCATTCATGTTAGTATGGTTCGTTCCCGGCATTCTGTCTTATATTTTCTGGAAGAAAAAGATGAAGCTCGATATGCAGGTGCAGAAATAGATTTTCTTTTATGGTTGAACTACTATTTACTGTGAAGAGGATACCTGGAAAGAGCAATCGCATAGTTTGAGCCAATAAGAATCGAACTAACCTCTAAGATTTTGACAATCTCTTCCAAATAACTAGAGGCGGTGCCGCAAAAAGCGTCACTACCTCCTATTAGTTCCATGTCGCCGGCACGTTATTTATTTTGTTGCGCTTCGTTGACGCT
>DAINQQ010000219.1:0-9310 GCA_036742645.1 Flavitalea sp. | reverse complement strand
CCGGATTCGGTGATCGTTTATTAACGTCGTGCTTGGGTCGTATCCCTGGTATCGACCGAAGTTTCAATGTCCGGCTTAAAAAGCTTGAATTCTTCTGAGGCCATCGAGTGGCCTACAACGTTACGCCATTTAATCTATTTCGGATTAGAATATCCTTTGCTGGCCTTGCCCTAACTTTTATTTAGATCAGGTCAAACTGCGACGGTTGAATAGATTACTAATGCCGATGGACAATTTTGCATAGCTGCTATTGCTTACCATAATACTTTCTTCTTCTTATCTATCTATTCACAATGAACGGCTGCTTCTCCATTTTCGATAGTTCTGCCAGTAACCATAACGTGTAGGCGACCATGGGAGTCCAGTATTCGGAAATTTGCCAATTGCCGTCACCTTTCATTGGCATATCTTCATGGTTACCACCGAGGCCGTTCAGCACGGCTCCGGGCAATACGGGAACCCTGGGAAGGAATGAGGAACCTGCAAAATGTGCCGGATGGTTGTAGCCGGCGCCGGCCATCGTTGAACTGTTGAGTGGGTTCGATCCAAATATCCAATCCAATTGTTTTTGTGCCGAACCTTTCATAAAGTCGTTCTTCAAAACAGACGCTGCCTTCAAAAGCCCCACTCCTGCCGAAGCAATATTAGAATTGATGCCTACCCACCATTCTAGTTCCGGCTCCATGAAATATCGGTACCAATATCCTGCAATCTTTCTGTTTCCTCCGGGGTCCTTTTTCTCGTATAAACCGAAAGGAATAATGCCAAAACTATTTTTTTCAGAGAGTAGTAAAAGATATCTCTCTGCGTAATCCGTGATCATAGATTTCCATAACTGTATATGCTTGTCTCGAGGAAACATCAGAACCAGGTCACTCAAACCAATGAATGCCTGGCAGCCATTCCAGATATTTTTATATGGTTCCTGGTTTGAAGGCGAGTTATAAAAAAATCCAGACAATCCTTTTGCAGGACCCACCGCCTGCAATTTTTTCAGCTGAAGCGTGAGTTCGATTGCTCGTGTATGATACAGTTGGAGGTTAGTGGTTCTGTACATTTCGATGACAGCCTGAAGTGCGGCGCCCGCAATTGCAGTATTGGTGTCAACGGCTGATTTCACACACCAGTCATAGCATCTTTGGGCCGCGTCAAGACAGCGCTTTGAATATGCACGATCACTCTTTGAAGTGATCCGTGCCATCATAGCTTGTGCAGTAACGAAATTATATTGTGCCGTCATTTCCACAGGCTGGGTTTGGATAACGCGGTCATCCTGATTTCCTGAAATAAGCATCAAGTTTTTAGAAATACCTGCATTTGGCTCTACCAGTTTGATGTCTGTTCCTCCATTCCCGATTTTATTGTCGGTCCAGCGATTATTGTCTGAATGCTTCTTTAAATCACCCCCTATAAAATCCATTACGTATCCCTGGGACTCCTGCATTTTCAAAAAATATTGGTTTCCCCACAACATCTCATCCAGGATAATCTTGTGGTATTGAGAATCGACAACATCGAAAGCCCTTGCTAAACCTATTACACCATAAATGGTCGCTGAAACCCATTTCCTCAAATCACTGGCATCGTGCCATCCGCCGGTAACATCCTGATGTCTTCCATTGTCAAAACGTATTCCATCGTCTGTATGGCAGGGGGATAGATAACCCGTAGTACTTGCACCACAGCGTTGCTGCGAGAAATAATGAACGATCATATTCATCTGTGGTTGATAAACGGTCTTTGAAATACTAAAAGGAAAAGACCTGAGGGTGTCTGCTCTTAAATAGTACCGGCCTTCCTTTACAACGGTACTGAAATCTGCGCTCGCATAAGTTCCAAAATCCCCCGGGCGGGGAATAAGGGTACCTCTGTAAACGACCTGACCAGAAGGAATTTCCACCACTTCAAAATCTCTTTTTTCGGTTTCTTGCACCAGGCATGTCTTTGTCGACGAAGGCAGATAGCCGATTTGATTTGTCAACAGTTTGATTTCCTGATCACGAGATAAACGCTGCGCTTGCAGAAGATCATAGCTTCCGGAGAGATTCAGAAGGAGTACGATTGTAAATACTTTATTAAGGCCACCGAAACAGTTTCGACTCGCTAATCGTAGTAAGCCATTGCCTACTATGCTTCTACATTCCATGGTGTGAATTTTGAAAATTTAGTTGTTTCTTTTATTATGTCGGCATCATGCGGAGACTCGCCTGAGATTTAAAACTTTTCATCCGAACTCCGAACTCCGAACTCCGATCTCACACTCCAGCAATCCGCTTTTTGTACTCAGACAACGCTTCTTCCAATCTCACTTTGGCATTATCATTTCCAGGCACATTATGTGAAGGGTGTATAAATAATTTAACGCCCCGGTCAGCGAGAATTTCAGCGACTGTTGTTACCGTCATCCATACGCAGGTAATAAAAGCCATTGTTGACACAGGGCCGATTTTATCCTGGTGATTTTTCAAATCAACAGACGCGTCGGCGATCGGGGCGCAGGTGTCAACGATAATATCGGCAAGATCAAAAATTGTTTTTCCGGATGAATGCCTTGTTTGCTTCCCCTTTGCTTCTCCCGCTGATCCGAACACTACCACTTTCATTCCTTTTTTTCTCGCTTCCAGTGCAACATCAATGTTTACGTTATTGATGCCTGAGTGAGAAAATAGCCACATGGTATCACGCGTATCAAAATTATATCCCTTCATAATTTCCACTCCATACCCTTCCACTCGTTCAAGAAAGACAAATTGGTGTACGCCCATTTCACCGGTGATCCTGGTAAAAAAAGTTAATGGCAACTCTATTAACGGATGAAAGCCGACAAAGCCACCAATACGTGGATACATTTCTTCAATCGGCAAAGTCGCATGTCCACAGCCGAATGTATGTACCCAACGTCCGCATTCAATCGTATCTGCCATTACCTTCGCGGCTGACTGGATATTTTCCATTTGGGTATCTTCAATCTTGCTCATGACATTCCTTGCGTTAGTAAGCCATTGTTTTGCTAGCATAAGTAATTTATTTTAAAATTTTATTGACTGTCATCTTTCTTATGAACAGGCATAGGACGATCATTACCGCCACCTCGACCAGCGCTACATTTACAACCTGCTGCACTCCGTAATGTTGCGCTATGATCCCCGCAACATAGTTAATAAGCATATTTCCTATTAACGCTATAACCAGCACAAAACTGAATGCAGTGCCTGACAATTTACTGTAACGATTACCAACAATGCCTAACATAATTGGAAATCCACCTGCAATCCCGGCACCTAATAAAATGAGCCCAATTATGGCGATAGTAAGTGAATTGCTGGTTTTCAAAAGGAGCAGTCCCGCAAGCATTAAACCGAAAGAGATAAACATGATATTGAGGCCGTCCATCTTTCGGAGTACCGTTCCTGTTATAAGGCGCATAACGGTGAGCCCCGCTACAAAAAGCGATAGCGCATACAGCGCGTCGTTGGCTTCAACCGCCAGGCGATCGGCCAAGAACAATGTGGTCCAGTTATTTATAATGGCTTCAAAACTACTTTGGCAAAAAAGAAAGAAAGCAATCAGGAGAATTAAGCTGTCTTTTAGCAACAGGAAACTTTGCTGTAGAGGAAAACCCTGCTTTTGTTTCGGCTCCGGAAACCTGATGAGAACATAGAAGACCGCTACCGCAAGAGTAAAAATTCCAACTATTGCAAGGATTGTTTCAAAACTGAAATAGTTTCTCAACAATCCGAGTAGGGCAGGCATACCAAGCGCGCCGATCCCGAAGAAAACTCCAAGGATACTCAACTCTGCGCCTTTATCCTTCGCGCTGATATCTGCCACGGCTGCATTTGTTGCGCCATTAATTGCGCCTCCCCCGACACCAAAGAAAAAAACACTTAGTTTCAAAAGGGCGAGGTCCGGTGAATATGCGATGCCTTCAAATCCACAAAACATGAGTACGCACGCAATAGTTAATAAGAGCTTGTATCCATACTTATCACAGATAGGTCCGAACAGAAGCGATCCCGTAAGAATACCCAAAGGTAAAATAGAGAATAAGGTACCGGAAGAAATCTCATCAAGATGAAATTTCGTTTTTAAATCAGGTGCGACTGAACCGAGAGTGATAAGACCAATCCCAAACAACAACAGGCCGGCACATGCAGCTCCATAGACCAGTTTTTTATTGAACATCGTCGTTACAAGTTTAATCTTTTGTTTGCATTGCCTGCTTTGCCAGGTGACCAGCTCCATAAACAGCAGCATCACTACCCAGCGCTGACGCTTCAATGCTAACCTGGTGAATACTGATCGGCTGTGCCCATTTCAAGGCTTCGGCTTTGATCGATGGAATAAATTGAATTGCCGGGCCAAACACCCCTCCTCCTAAAATAATTTTTTCGGGATTGAATATACTTACAAGGTTGGCAATAGCCATCCCCCAATACTCTATACAGACCTGGAATACTTGTGTAGCGATCGGATCGTACATTTCATACGCACTGAAAAGATCATGGGAAGTAATTTCATCAATCGCTTTACCTCTTAATGATCCCGAATATGATTTTTCCTCGTGCAAAATTTTTTGCGCTATTCTCGCAATTCCATTGCCCGATGCGTGATATTCAAAGCAACCATAATTCGTATAGTCGTCAACGAAAGGTTTGGACAAAGCCATCCAGCCGATTGCACCTGATATGTCATGTGCACCTCTTAAAACAATTCCGTTCGTGATAATACCGGCTCCAATTCCAGTACCAACCGCGAGAAAAATTGCGTCCTTGCAACCTTTCGCTTTTCCCTGCCACACTTCTCCTAATATTGAACAAGCGCGATCACTATCAATTGTTACAGGAATGTTTTCCGTGCCTACCTGCACTTCACTCAATAATGGATAATCATCCCAACCAGGAATATTCGGAGCCCACACAGTGCCTGTTTTACTTCTGCTGATCCCAGGCACTGAAATCCCGATGGAACGTATCGGGTCATTTCCAAATTGATCCGATTCCGTCAGAGCCTCAATATTATTTGTGATTAATGTTCCTACCTCCCTACCTTTCCGACCATCCAATGAGATGTACTGTCGGTCGATAACTATTCCTTCTAAATTGAACACCGCCATGGCAAGCTTTGTTCCACCGAGATCTATTCCAAGTAAGGACATAAGTTTTGCTGAATTGTAGTATTACCATCGAAGCCATAATAGCACGTTCGCTAAAGTAATCAAAAAAGAGATGCAGGGAATTGATTGATGGATGCTGGATGCCGGTTTGTAGATACTGGAATGTGTCTCTATTTTTAATTTCTTTTCAGATGCTCACCAAGGATCTGCATGCAGTACCACTCCTGTCGTGGGAGATGAAACGGGCCTTTGAACAAATTTCCCTTTGCTGTCTGAGCAATTGTTCCGTCACGATGCAGATAGCCGAACCATTCGCCATGCTTTTTATCATGAAACCTGCTGTAAGAATATTCGTGAACCAGCTTATGCCAGTCGGCATACTTTTCATTGCCAGTTACCAGGAAAGCAAGCAGCGTAGCAATGATCGTTTCGTTATGTGGCCACCAGAATTTCATGTCCTGCCAGTATTCCTGTACAGGCTTATCATATAGATCGCGAAAATATAATATGCCGCCGTATTCTTTATCCCAGCCGCGTACCCACATATAGTCAAGCATCTTGCAACCCAGGTCTATAAACCTTGAATTATTATTACGATACATCGCTTCATGCAAAATAAACCAGGCGCCTTCAATAGCGTGACCCGGGTTAAGCGTTCTTCCATCTATATGATCTATGATGCTGCCATCGGGCGCTACCTGTTCCATTACACACCTGATATCGTCCTTTACAAAATACTTTTCGATGTCGGCAATCCAGCGACTGATCCATTCATCACAACGATCATCGCCGATCGTTTCTCTCAGTTGCTGCGAAGTATTGATCATGATCATTGGAACTCCGATGCCCCGTGAAGGCCGTGTATCATAAAATTTTGGCGATAGCTTTTTCTCGCCGTTCGCATATTCAATGCATGTACCGAACA
Organism: Flavitalea sp.; assembly: GCA_036742645.1. Classification (GTDB taxonomy): domain Bacteria; phylum Bacteroidota; class Bacteroidia; order Chitinophagales; family Chitinophagaceae; genus Flavitalea. Next base: position 3,269 of record DAINQQ010000219.1, on the reverse strand, counting down.
ATTCCCTTGCTTTTGTTGCAGCAGATCGATCCCCACTGGCTTTGGAGTAGGCTGCCAATGCAATCACAGCAAATGTCTCCGAAAAAAAATATCGTCGCTTCCTGATCGGTTCACCTTTTCGTGTAACATGAAAAAACATTTGTCCATCTGTGTCAAAACAATGATTGAGGAGAAAATCGTATCCCAATTTTGCTCCCTCCAACCATTCGGGTTTTTGTTCGACTGTGTTGTACAAAGTTGAAAGCAGCCAGGTAGCGCGTCCTTGTATCCAAACAGCTTTATCATCATCAATCAGGCTGCCATTCGCATCACGCATCAGCAGAAAGCCGCCGTATTCCCTGTCGTACGATCTGGGAAACCAAAAAGGCACAGTATCGTCCAGGAGCTGGCTTGAATAAAAATCCTTTAACGCAAGCAGGTTTTTTTTTGAATACGACATCTTATTTATTTTATGATCTCATTCACCGGTACTCTTAAAAAGAGCAGACCCCCTATGCCTTCATATAATATTCCGATCGTATTATCATCAATTTTTGTGAGAACAGAATATCCATAACTTGATCTGTAGTCCAGTGCGACCTGATTTTCGGGCAGCCATGTTTCACCAAGGTCAAGACTCGCTTTAATAGTTGTATTAAATCTCGCAAGAGCAGAGTTGACGTTACTGAAAAATAAAACATCTTTCATTTTGCCTTTTACATTCACTCTTGCCTTTATGAAACTGGCCATGGAAATGGGATCAGGCAGGGCCTCATACGATGTATGATGTTCCACCCATGTTTTACCTAAATCTGTTGTTGTGGCGATGCTTCTGAGCCTTCCCCGATTATCACGCATATTCAGCATTAGTGTTCCTGGGGTTGTTTCCACAACCTGTGATTCTGTGGTATTGGATTTGGCGCCAATACCGCTTTTCCATGTTATCCCATGATCTTCGCTGTAAATGATAGATGAATGTGGAATTCCCGGTTTCTCAGTTTCGTCCCAATACTGGGATGCGAAAACAAGGTTGCCATTTTGCATGGTGATGCCATTTCCGGGGCCGTTAAAATATAAATGCCATTTAGGATCTTTTACCTGCTTTGTAATATTGTACGGTTCAGACCATGTTAATCCATCATCATCACTGCTAACCAACACAAACTGACCGGTGGTATCAGGGGAGAGACCTGGCTCCGATCCTGCAATAGAACGATTGCCCTTACTCCACAAAGCGGCTACCCATAATTTTTTTGTTGCCGGATCAAATAAAATAGCAGGATCCCCAACCCCATTATTTTCATGTGGCGGTCCTATGTCTATAATTATTTTCATGGGTTCCCATGTCCGGCCTCCATCGGTACTGCGACTCATCCCTACATCAATGTTACCGGGTAAATCCCTGCTGTTCTTGTAGCGAACATCATATACTGTAACCAGCGTTCCCCTGCTTGTTGTAATCATTCCGGGTATGCGATAAGTATGCACATCGTCCTCGCCAGGCAAACGGACAGCTATGCCTATACGATGACTGGATGATACTCCTGCCTCAGTAGAACTGTCTAATTCGGTAATTGGAAGTTTCTCGCCCGATACTGTAGTGAAATAATCGGGCCTGCAAAAGTATTTTTTATCGATATCCGCATCGCTTTTCAGTCTCACAATAAATAAAATGTAGGTGATCCCGGGCTTTATCTCCAGTTCAAGGGGTATCACCATTTCGCCGGATAGTTTTTTAACCGTAGCAAGAAGGATTGAGCTTTTGGAAATGCTTGGTTCAGCGAAGGTGTTATACACCTTGACTTCTTCAAGTGCGGATATTGCTTCCCTATCGAATGACAATTGAATATCTTTAAATTTAACCTGTTTGCCTGGTGGCACATAAACCCGTACACGGATCAGCGGATTGAGATCGACTCTTTTTATAGAAGGGATCAGCGGCGAAACAGATGTAGCCCGGATGCCGGCAGGCAGCGATGATTTGACCTGGGCATGTGTTAGTACGCCAAGTGATAAAAAAAAGCAGAAGCAAAACCAATAAGTATATTTCTGTGTTTTCATTTTCCTTTATTAATTTGTTGCTGCATCTATAAAATCATTTGCTTTGGGACGCAGAAAAGAAAGTTGAATAATAAGAGCTATCAAAACAATCACCGCAAGCGTCGCAAAATCTTTTCCCAGGTTACCGGCATCCGTCGACTTACCCAGCCAGTCGGTAATGAATGCGCCGGCAAATACACCGGTCATGTTCATGAGTCCATAGGCCGTGGCTCGGTATTTCGATGAAACGAATTGGCAAAGTATGGGCATGTTGTTCGCATCAAACATTCCGAATCCGAAACCAAAACAAAAAGCAGCGCCAATAATATGAAAAAGCGTGTGCCCGTAACCGATTAAAAATAGAGATGGAATTGTTAGGCCAATACCAATTGCACTTGTATAAATTCTTCCTCTTATATTTCTCTGAACCCACCTGTCGGACAATATTCCTCCGAATATCACACCCATAAAGGACGAAGCGGCGATCGTGATGGTCGATATCGGACCGGCTTTAGCCATGTCAATATCCAGGTTAGTGGCAAACAATGTTGGTAGCCAATTTTTAGTGGCCCAGCCCGGCAAACTCGGAATAGCAAAGTAGAACAGGATGATCCAAAAAGATATATTAGTAAATAGAAGTCCCAGCCCTCTCAGCACTGATACTTTTTGAATAGATGACCCGCGCCGTTGTACAATTTCATCGACAGCAGGTTTTCGCTCTTTTAAGAAAAGCATCAAAACAAGTGAGTAAATAATGCCAATGATACCAAAGGATTGAAAGGCGGTATGCCAGGAGAATTTATCTGCAATGGTTGCACCAAAACCACCCAATGCCTGTCCCATATACAAGCCTGTCATATGAATGCCTACAGCAAGCGATCTTGTTTTGGATGAATGAAAGTCGGCGATCAACGCTAATCCCGCCGGGATGTATAGTGCCTCACTAACACCCATGATTGCCCTGAGCCAGTATAACTGATCAAACGTTGTGGCATATCCCATGGAATAAGTAACGCCGGACCAAACAAACAGACTTCCGACAATCAGCCATTTCCTGTTTATCTTGTCAGCTATCATCCCCGCAATCGGGCTCATAAATCCATATACCCACAAAAAGATGGCCATGAGCCGCCCAAAATTTGCTGCTGTTTGCAGTTCAGCAATATCGATTTGCATGGAAGGCTTCATGGTCGACAACATCTGCCTGTCCATATAATTTAATAAAGCCACAACCCACAATAACCCAACTA
>DAINQQ010000218.1:0-9455 GCA_036742645.1 Flavitalea sp. | reverse complement strand
TTTTCGTCGCCAGGTACTGATGGAGCTGTGTTAGGACTTTCTTGTGTGAGATAAGTTGTTAGTAAAGCTGCAATTTTTTTGTGGCCGGAAGGTCGAAGATGTGGATCAAGTATATAATAGTCTTCCTTATTGAATATTTTCGACGACGGAATAAATAATAAGTTGGTTTTGAATTTCTGTTCGTATTTAAATTGATGCTTCAGTGATTTCGCTTTTCCAACAAATTTATCATCATTCAATGCCAGACTGTTTATATTGATCACAAATACTTTAATTTTTTCAAAATTGAGAGAGGAATTGTATAGAATATCAAGAAAATACTGAGCCCCTTCTTCCAACGTTGCTTCGTTTGAATCTTTCAATCGAGCGGCAGGTTTAGGAAATATCTTTTCGCCAATCGCATAAAGCTGCCTTTGGATGTACAACCTTGTTAAGGTGGTGAAACGCTTTCCTGGAAAATATTGTTTACTCCAATATTGTGTTTGAACGGCTTTCTCATATTTGTCAACGGATGATGTTTGGAGTTGATAGTCGTCCATAACAAACGGTTTGTTTTCGTATACATCATTTTCGCAATACTGGATAATCAGGTAGCGTAAGCCCGAAGTGTCTAACCTGTAGAGATTTTTTAATTCCCTGGCTGTTCCATACGACGAAATAGCGGCGTTTAAAACCTTTTTACCAGTCATCTTTTCAACTTGATGAGCAAAGGTTTCATTCTGCTGAACACCCCATCCCATCCCATACGAATCTCCCAATACAATTACTTCCGGTTTTTCCAATGACATTTCATCGTCCCTTAATCCTTTACTGTTAGTATGATAGGCTGTATGGAATTCCAGGTTATTGAATGAGAACTTTTTCGCGGGTATCAAAGTATAGAATAAACTGCTATCGTAGCGCCCGCTGTTCGGATTGATCTGAACGATGTCTCTTTCGAAGATGTCATAATACCCCTGAAATAAAGGGAGAACCTGCCTTGGAATATACCGCGGATGATGGAGCAGGAAAATAGTAAACAACTCAGATATCAGGAGCGTCACGACTACCACGAGGGTACTTTTTTGTATGGCTTTCCTGGCGGGTAAGTTCCGGAACACAGCTGCATCCAGAATGAGACTAACTGCCAGCCACAGTAGCAATACCAACTGCAAAGAAACAAAAAATGTGTGTAGCGGTCTGAATACCCAAATAGCGTCTACAATCCATTTAAGGAATTCAATAAGAATAATGACACCGATAATCGCGGAAGTTTTATACAGATACCGCATTCATATTTTTTTGGGAAATGCAGAGCGGGCTGAGTCAGTTCATTCGCGGCATACTATTACTTCACGAGTAAAATTCAAGTAAATAATTCTACACAAGCATTCTCAACGGCTCCTCTAGCAGACCCTGGAGCGTTTGTAAAAATGCGGCCCCGGTTGCACCATCCACTACGCGATGGTCACAGCTAAGAGTTAATTTCATCACATTCCCTGGAACGACGGTTCCGTTTTTTATAACCGGTATTTGCTGGATAGCACCTATAGCCAGTATACAGGCATCAGGAGGGTTTATAATAGCTGTAAACTCATCAATGCCAAACATCCCTAAATTGGAAATTGTAAACGTATTGCCTTCCCAATCTGCAGGTTGTAGTTTTTTGTCTTTCGCTTTTTGTGCAAACTCCTTTACTTCAATTGCGATCTGTGATAACGATTTAATATCTGCAAAACGTACAACAGGTACCAGCAATCCTTCTTCAACAGCAACAGCCACGCCGATATTTACATGATGATTATAACGGATCTTATCACCCAACCAGCTGCTGTTTACTTTAGGATGTTGCTTCAATGCGACAGCACATGCTTTTAGCACAATGTCATTGAATGAAATCTTTACTTTACTTACTTCATTCAGTTTTGCGCGACTTTCTACTGCCTTATCCATGTCGATGGCGATGGTAAGATAAAAATGCGGAGCGGTGAATTTGCTTTCCGCCAAACGCTTGGCGATAACCTTACGCATCTGTGATACAGGTACCTCATCAAAGCTCACCTGTCCAACCTGTTCAGCGCCTCGACCGCGTTCAGCGCCCGGTGCAGGCTCGCTGGTTCGACTACGCTCGCCATCTCCCTTGGCGGGAACAAAATTGTCTATGTCTTTTTTTACTATTCTACCACCATCCCCGCTGCCTGGAACCTTTGCAATATCGATCCCTTTTTCTGCTGCCAACTTCCTGGCGAGTGGCGATGCTTTGACGCGGCCGTTTTCGTTGGACGGGTGAACGTCTACCTTTGTAGTTTCTTGAGCCGCCGCAGGTTGTTGTGTTGTATTTTGTTTGGCTCCTTCGGTTGCTGGTGCAAGTGAACCGGCCGCACCAACGATTTTTTGAACATCAACTTTTTTGGGATCACCAATGATAGCCAGCAAATCATTTACAGCGATTTTCTCGCCGTCCTTTGCACCGATATGTAAAAGTGTGCCCTCTTTGTAACTCTCAAGCTCCATGGTAGCTTTATCGGTTTCGATGTCGGCCAGCACCTCACCTTTTTTCACAGAATCGCCCACTTTCTTGTGCCAGGCAGCAATTACACCTTCAGTCATCGTATCGCTCAATCGTGGCATTAAAATCACTTCTTCCATTTTGGAAACGTCGATTGATTTATCTGCAGCCGGCGCAGGTGCTTCGTTCTTTCCAGCCTTTGCCGAAGTCGCCGCCTTTGTTTCTTTTTCCTGTACGCCTGCTTTTTCTACATTTACTGGCGGATTTTCACCAGAGCCCTGAACAAGGCCAGTAATATCCTCGCCTTCAGCACCAATGATAGCCAGCAGATCATTGACCTGGAGTTTACCCCCTTTGTCAGTACCTATATGTAACAATGTTCCGTCTTTATAGCTCTCAAGTTCCATTGTGGCTTTGTCTGTCTCTACCTCGGCGAGAAGATCCCCCTTTTTTACAGGGTCGCCGACTTTTTTGTGCCAGGCAGCTATTACTCCTTCTGTCATAGTATCGCTCAATCGCGGCATTAAGATCACTTCAGCCATTTCTATTGCGGATTTGAATTAAGACGTCGAAATTAAGTCAAAATGCGGAAATCAAAGGGCTAACGGATAAAAGCCGAAAAAACAGATGGATCAGGTTGGCAGAGTCGCAACTTTATTTCTTCAATCAATAATCAAGTTCCATTCGAAGCCTGTCCTTTAGCTCTTTTACCATAGGATATTGCTCGGTGATTTTCTGGTATTGATCCCTCTTGCTTAAATGTTTTTCATCAGGCTTGAATGTATCGGGATTCTCTTTAATTTTTATTGCGAGCGTAAGCGTTTTATTGCGGAACAACTGTTGGAGGTATTCGCATAATTGGCGTTTTTCCTGTTCAATAAAACGTTGCTCAAGGTTATTATTCGTGACTACTTCAAAGCGGCCCTCATCAACAATTTCAAGCGTCGCCATTTCAAAACTCTGGGCGGCGGGATTCTTTTTCTCTTTCAATTGATCGGTAAACGTCTTCCACGCCTCTTGTAGTTTTTCCTGGGTCAGCGGGATAATTGCTTGTCCATCGCCTGGCGACTTATTTGCAAATTTGTCGCGTATGTTCTGAAGCTTTCCAACTTTTGGTACGGTTGGTTCTACCTTGGTTGGAGCAGTTGCTACTTTGTTATTTACGTCGGTACTAACTTCTGCATAGGCAAGTTCTTTTTCCAAGGGTGCCTGAATAATCAGTTTCGCAGTATCCGCCGGAGGTTGAGGCAGCGTCTCAGTTTCAGGACTGTCATTTCTTTTTCCGCGGGATGTTTTCGTTGGTTGCCCTGTTGTGATTGGAACATGAACAATGGGGATATTCCTGTAAGCCACGGGTTTTGCTGTATCAATTATTTTTTTTTTGACTCCGGCTTCATTGCCTTGCGACAAGTCGAGTGCCTGTTGCAGGTAGGTCAGTTTGATCAGTGCAAGTTCTACGTGCAGCCTTTTATTTCGCGCCGCTTTGTAATTGATCTCTGCTTCATTTAGAACATTAAGCGCACTAATCAGGTACGGTATAGAGGTTGATTTCGCAGTACTGATATATTTATCCCGAAAACTTTCAACAACTTCCAACAGGTTGGCCACCTTTTCATCCTTGCAAACCAGCAGATTTCGAATGAACTCCGCAAAACCATTTAGTACGAGATCACCCTCGAAACCCTTTCTGTTGATATCATCATACAGCAGCATTGCACCGGCGAGGTCCTGTGCCTGCATGCAACTGATCATTTTAAAATAATAATCATCATCGAGTATATTCAGATGTTCGAGCGTGTTCCTGTAATTCAGTTCACCATTGGTGAAACTGACAATTTTATCCATGATGCTAAGCGCATCTCTCATGCATCCCTCACTTTTTTGTGCAATGACCTGTAGCGCCGGCTTTTCGGCTTTTATATTTTCTTTGTCGCAAATTTCCTGTAAATGTTTTACCGTGTCGCTCGTGGTGATCCTTTTAAAATCGAATATTTGGCAACGACTTAAAATTGTCGGAAGGATCTTATGCTTTTCCGTCGTAGCTAAAATAAATATCGCGTAGGGAGGGGGTTCTTCCAGCGTTTTCAAAAATGCATTAAAAGCCGAAGAGCTGAGCATATGAACCTCGTCGATGATATAGACCTTATACTTACCGGCCTGTGGCGCAAAACGCACTTGTTCAACTAATGTCCTTATATCGTCAACGGAGTTGTTACTGGCAGCATCCAGTTCATGGATATTCATGGAAGTGCCTTCATTGAAGGAAACGCAGGAGTTGCATATGTTACACGCTTCTCCGTCTGTTGTTTGATTTACACAATTGATTGTTTTCGCCAGAATCCGGGCACAGGTTGTTTTACCAACTCCACGCGGACCGCAAAACAAAAACGCATGTGCAAGCTGCTGGTTTTTGATCGCATTTTTCAGAGTCGTTGTGATATGGCTTTGGCCCACTACGGTATCAAAAGTCTGGGGCCGATACTTACGCGCAGAAACAATAAACTTCTCCATTACGGCGAAAATAAGCAAGCTATTTTATATTCAGATTGGCGGGATAATTTTGTGAAAAACTAAAAAGCAAAACCAGTCTGACCGTCTCAGTCTGACTGGTTTGAAAAGAGGTTGAGAATTTGCCCGATAAGACCTGGAACGGTCAGACCAGGTGTTTTTTACAAAATAGGATGCGGCTTAAATTCTTTTGTCCTGTCAAACAAATAACGGTACGTTGTTAATTTGCGGCTCCTGTAGGTGCCAAGATTCTCAGCAATATTCACCATCTTGGGATTGAACTCACCAATCCATTGCATTTCGTATTCATCGTACAGGTATTGGTCCTGGATTATTTTTCTCGCTTCCATAATGATGTAAGAATCCACACCCTTTCCCTGCCACTCTGGTACAACGCCGAATACTACACCCACAAATTTTGTACATCGCGTGGTTGCTTTAACCCATAAAAATTTAAGCTTCGCGAAAAGGTCGAAGCGACCGTTTAAGTGTTTGAACCATTGGTTGAGGTCAGGGATGTTTGTCCAGACGGCAATGGGATCGCCTTTATAATATGCAAACCATACTATTCTTTCATCCATGATGGGTTTCATTTGCTGGAACATTTTCAACACGACTGCATTGTTCATTTCCTTCAAACCTCCATGTCCGGCCCATGCCTTGTTGTAAACGATCGTAAAATCCCTGGCAAATTTTTCAAGTTGGTTCTTTTTTATGTGCGAAGAGCTGAAGTTCGGGTCCTTTTCGACCATCGCGTGACGCTCGTAGAATTTCTCACCCAATCTATCTTTTACCTGTAACGAAAAACATATCTGGTTGAAAAATGGTTTGAAGCCATAGGATTCAAACAGGTTCTTGTAATATGGGGGATTAAAATTCAAACAGTACAGCGGCGGATCGAATCCTTCAACCAGCAATCCCCACCAGCGGTCGCGTTCACCAAAATTGACTGGTCCATCCATTGCCTCCATTCCTTTCTGAATCAGCCAGTGTTTGGCTACGTCGAAGATGGAATCTGCCACGTGTTGATCGTTAATGCAATCAAAAAAGCCAACGCCACCTACTGGTACGTCGTCTCCCTTGTTTTTATATTTCTTGTTTGTAAAGGCTGCGATTCTACCGATCAATTGTCCCTGCTCATTTTTTGCAATCCACCGATTTACTTCTCCATGACGAAAAGTTTTGTTTTTTTTCGGATCGAAAACATCATTGATGTCCTTATCGAGCGGACGAATATAGTTCGGGTTCGATTGGTTGAGTTGAACATTTACACGGATGAATTCCCTGGCCTGCTCTGGACTTATTACTTCGATCAATTGCATTCTTCGAGAAAAATTTTCAGCAAATGTAGGGAAGCTTGAACAATAGACTTTAGATGCCAGCACAGGCAGATAACAGAAATGCTTTATTAAGATGCCGTCTGGTTTCTACGTGCCTGTGTGTTTGAAAATCACCACAAAGGCATATAGAAACACAAGCGTCACATAGTATTAATGTATGCTGTTTTCTAATTCAGCTTTGTTTTCGGCGCATCTCCTTTCAAATGCACATCAAGAAATTTCAATATCTGCCCGTATCCTTTAATCTCGTTTTCTTTTTTATTAAAACCATGTCCTTCATCAGGAAACAGTACATATTCCACAGGCACATTATTTTTCTTAACGGCTGCTACGATTTCATCACTTTCTTTTTTTAGAACCCTGGGATCATTCGCCCCTTGTAGTACCATCAATGGTTTCCTGATGTTTGAAGCGTGTAATAGGGGTGAATATTTTTGAAGTCTTACGGAATCAGCCGTATTGGGATCGCCCAATTCTTCATACAAAGCTTTTCGAAATGATTCCCAGTAAGGCGGAATCTCTTTCAGTGTTCGCGGCCAGTTTACCACACCAAAAAGATCTACCCCGGTCTTGAATTCGTCGGGATGAAAACATAGAGCCGCTACAGTCATATACCCCCCATAAGACCCGCCTAATATTCCAATCTTCGACGAATCAATGTAAGGCAAAGAAGCGAGATATTTTTTACCCCAAACCACATCATTCAAATCCTTATCTCCATGATTACGGTTATCCATCTTGTAAAATGTTTTACCGTATCCGCTGCTGCCCCGATTGTTGACGTCCATCACGGCATATCCATGATTAACCAGGTACTGGATCAGCGAAAAGTAGTACAAGCCTGCCTGTCCGCCCGGTCCTCCATGGACAAATACTACGGCAGGAACCTTGTTATCTTTATCGGCCTGATGAGGTTTGTAGTAAATGGCAGGTATTTCGAGTCCATCAAATGATTTGTATCGAACCACTTTCCCGCTTACAAGGTCATCTTCTTTTATTTCTGAATTCAAAGTATTTGTAAGTCTCTTTAACTCCTTAGTGCTAAAATCATACACGTACATATTATTCGGCGCCTTTGAGCTACCAACGGTTAGCCTCATTTTATTTTCACTTCGCGAAATTCCGACGCCGAGGATATTCGCATCTTCAATTTTTGGAAATTCCAATTCCTTGCCTGTCTGGTGATCGAACAAATGCAGGGTGTTTTTACCATCTTCGTTAACATAGATCACGCGGTACTTCTCATTGTACGACAAAGCCATATAAGCAACATCCCAATTGGTTTCATACAGTTTTTCTTTCTTGCCAGTGGCTAGGTCGTACTTCACCAGGTAACTAAATTCACTTCCATCATCGGTGATTAGAAACAGGGTAGTGTTATCTTTTGAAAACGTCAATGGGTAATTGTTCGTTTCAACACTATCAGGATTGATCTTTTTTGTTTGCTTTGTTTGTTGGTCCACCAGGTAAATATTGTTAGAGGAGGTAGTCAGATTCTCCGTTAACACCAGATAGCGCTCATTGTCTGACATCGCCGCGACATCAAATCCATTGTCATTTTTATAAATCATTACTGGCGTCCATGTCGCGGTATCCATCTTATACTGATCAAAGTATTGCGGATTCCTTTTGTTACTGCCATAATAAAGCACCTTCCCGTCACGGCTCCATCCACCGAAATTTGCTTTTTCCTTTTCGGCAGGTGTAAGGTCCTTGATTGCGCTGTCTCTCTTTAGATACAAATGCGAAATTTCATTTCCACCTTTGTCTGAGTTATAAATAAAATCATGTGTCCCTGGCACATATGAAGAGGCGAAAACTGACTCTTTGGTAGAATTAGTGCGTGCTGTTTTCTGCCCGCTTGGGATATCTATCTCATATGCATTGAATATCCCACTCTCATTGCTTGTCACCAACAATTTAGTATCATCGGTTGTAAATGCCCCGCCAAATACTTCAGAACTCTTATAGAACTGTTCAATGGAATATTGTGAAACTGCCCGGGCAGCGGGCTCCTCTTCCAATGATTTAGGCTGTTCCTGACAGGCAGTGGAGAAGAATAATACCAATAGCGCAAAGGGAAATTGTCTCATACTTGTTGGTTTGGTGTTGAAATATGTATTTGGGAAGAAGTAAAACACCGGTATTCATGTGGTACGAATACTTTAGAAAGTTAGAATAATAAACGTTAAGAAACGAAACCGCTCGTAATATCGTGAATGCGGAAATTTGGTAATCGCACCAAGTGATATGCGTCCTACCATGAAAGCGGAGACCTAACAACAGATTGTTGAGATTTTGAATTATCAATTTTCGGATTTCTGCCCGTGCTCCCTTACCTTTGCAGCCGTAATTAAAAACCGGGCGGCCAAGGACATGAAAATCATCCGGATAAGTGGTACAAACTTCACGTAAACATTCTTTATGGCTAGTGTTGGCAAAGTTAAACAGATCATTGGTGCGGTAGTAGATGTGCAGTTCGATGGAAAACTTCCTGAAATTTACAATGCGCTTGAACTGAAAAGACCTAATGGTGAGGTACTCGTACTGGAGGCACAGCGTCATCTGGGAGAAGACAGTGTTCGTTGTATTGCCATGGACGGAACAGAAGGTCTCGTTAGAGGAACGGAAGTGTTCGATACGGGTGCGGCTATCAAAATGCCGATCGGTGAAGGTATTAAAGGAAGATTATTCAATGTAACCGGGGACCCAATTGATGGATTGCCAGCAGTGGACAAAAAAGGAGGTCGCCCCATTCATAGTAAGCCACCTGCATTTGAAAACTTGAGTACTTCAGCGGAGATATTATTTACAGGTATTAAAGTTATTGACCTGATCGAGCCATATTCAAAGGGTGGTAAAATTGGTTTATTCGGTGGAGCCGGTGTGGGGAAAACAGTATTGATCCAGGAATTGATCAACAACATTGCAAAAGCATACGCGGGTGTTTCTGTATTTGCGGGCGTTGGAGAAAGAACCCGTGAAGGAAATGATTTGATGCGTGAAATGATTGAGGCGGGAATCATGAATTATGGCGATGCCTTCAAACATAGCATGGAAGAAGGCGGCTGGGACTTGAGCAAGGTTGATATGAAGCAATTGGCCGAGTCTAAGGCGAC
>DAINQQ010000217.1:0-9462 GCA_036742645.1 Flavitalea sp. | reverse complement strand
TGGCGGACAGGGCGGAGGTCGACGTGGAAATGGACAACGCAATCGTGGTGTAAGGGGAAGCAACCTTCGTATCAAGCTAAAATTAAACTACGAAGAAATAGCGAAAGGCGTTACTAAACAGATAAAGGTCAAAAAGCATGTAACATGCACGACCTGTAATGGAAATGGCGCCAAAGATAAAAACAGTGTTCAAACATGTGGCACTTGTGGCGGAAGCGGGCAGGTAAGACGCGTTAGTAATACTTTTCTCGGCCAAATGCAGACCGTGACCACTTGTCCCGCGTGTAACGGCGAAGGGTCAACCATAACGCACAAATGCACTGCATGTAAAGGAGAAGGAAGAGTATACGGTGAAGAAACGGTGACGCTTGATATTCCAGCAGGTGTACAGGAAGGAATGCAGTTGAGTGTAGGCGGCAGAGGCAATGCCGGTGAAAGAGGTGGTTCACCCGGTGATCTGATTGTTTTGATAGAGGAAGAACAACATAAGGAGTTGCACCGTGATGGTGTTAACGTTGCCTACGAACTTTACATTTCTTTTACTGATGCGGTGTTCGGAACGCAGGTAGAAGTGCCCACAATAGATGGAAGAGCGAAAATAAAAATTCCACAAGGTACACAAAGCGGAAAAATCTTCCGGCTGAAAGGGAAAGGATTTCCTGCCATCAATTCTTATGAAAAAGGTGATCAACTAATATACGTGAACGTATGGACCCCTCAGCAAGTGTCGGCCGAAGAGAGATCCGCGCTTGAACAAATGAGTCAATCGCCCAACTTCAAGCCCCAACCAGAAAAATCGGATAAAAGCTTTTTTGATAAGGTGAGGGAGATGTTTAGTTAATTTAAAATTTAAGAATTTGAAAATTGAAGGCATTTTCAAATGTTCAAATTACCTCGATTTCTTCCTGTTCTTCAAATATATCCTCTTTGCTTTTTCAATCATTCCGATAAACTCGGCCTGAAGCGGGTCGTTAGGATTATGGGATTGATGAGCGAGTATAATCGCATCGTTCCAGCTATAGCGCTTTGAGTATTTGGATTCCTTCAGTAACAATGCAAACATAGTTACTGATGCAGCGAATTGGTGACAGCTTGGTAGATCACTGAATTCAGTAATTGCACTTGCACAATTATAATAAGAAACGCGGTGGGTTGAGTCAGATGGATTCCTGTAATGGACCATTACATTTGCAACAGGGTCTCGATTAGAGGAGGACTCCAGCCTGCTGTAGTGAGGAACTAACTCGAATAACACCATTAAGGACAGACCAGATCCTACCTCTCCGCCTTCTACTTCGCTTAAAGTATCGGCAAGTGCCCTCAATTTGTTATCATAGCCAATAAGCCTGTATTCGCTTACAAGATTAGGACTAAACTGAATGTTGAGATATGCATCGTCTGCAACTGTGTACAGCGTTTGCGTTAATTCCTTCACAAGTACTTTTTCAGCTTCTTTTTCATTATCCAGGTAAGCAAAATTTCCATTTCCCTTTTTTGCAAGCACTTCCAGTTTGGAATCTTTATAATTCCCCATTCCCACTCCAAGACAGGTGAGATAAATTCCGGACTGCTGGTGTTGTGTTATCAGTATTTCTAATTCATCTTCCGAAGCCTGACCAATATTAAAATCACCATCAGTAGCAAGTATCACGCGGTTATTTCCTTCTGGTATAAATTGGCTTTTGGCTACACGGTAAGCAGCCCGTATCCCTGACTCTCCAGGAGTAGCCCCTAATGGATTCAATTCCTCAATCGCTTTCCTGATCTTTTCCTTTTCCTTTCCAGAGGTAGGAACGAGCCATACTCCGGTAGTACTACCATATACCACTATCGAGATTGTATCCTTATCTCTTAAATTATCAACAAGAAGTTTAAAGGCGGACTTCAGAAGGGGCAGCCGGTTAGGCAGGTCCATTGATCCCGAAACGTCGATTAAAAAAACGAGATTGCTTGGAGGTACCTTTTCGGGCTCAATTTTTTTTGCACATACATTCAGAAACAATAGTTGGTTATTCGGATTCCATGGACATTCTGAAACATATGAATCAAAAGCGAATACACTATCCGGTTGGGGAGGCGTATAACTGAAATTAAAATAATTAAGCAATTCTTCAACGCGAACTGCGTCTGACGGAATTGTCGTTCCCATATTCAGGAACCTGCGGATATTACTATATGCCGCTTTATCTGTATGAATCGCAAAACCTGTTTCGGGATACTTCCGTGAATTCACAAATTCATTTTCTACCTGCGAAGTGTAAGTTTCACCTGAAGCAGCCCAATTCCCACGGTCTTCCGGCCTTAAGTCTTTTGTAAATGATAGCAAGCGGTTCTTCCTGAAATCGGCAGATGCATATAAAGCTTTCAGCGTGATATACTGATATTTTGTTGCATCGAGTTGTAGTGACTGCGGATTGTATCCGTCGATCTGAATTGTGACAGAATCAATTTTCCTGGAAGTTGTGATACCAAATGCTCCTCCTGTACCTGAATAGTAAATATAGCCGGATGAATGCAGACGAATTTTCGCATTTGCCAATGGGGTATTCTTTTCATCTTTTACTTCACCGCGCAAATAAAATTGAGCGGATGAAGCTATATGAATGGCAAGCAGGAAAAATATGAAAATAGCTTTTTTCAATCGGATATTTTCTTAGTAGAATGTCTTGAATTTCTTACCCGTAAGACTACCGCTTAATCTGTAAGCCTGTAAATCTCGGGGATATTTCTTCCCAAACCATCATAGTCTAGTCCATATCCGACTACGAATTTGTCAGGAATAGAAAATCCAAGATAATCGATATGCATAGGAAAAACGGTTGCATCGGGTTTGTGCAGCAACGCAACGATCTTCAATGATGCAGGTTGCTGGTGCCGCAACTGGGGTAAAAATTCGTGAAGCGTTTTCCCTGTATCGACAATGTCTTCGAGGATTACTACGTCCCTTCCAAAAAGGTCTATGTCCAAACCTATCGCAGTGATCACATGTCCTGTTGATTTCGAACCTTTATATGAAGCCAGCTTGATAAAACAGATTTCCGCATCTATAATTAGTGCCTTAAAAAGATCCGCAGCAAATATGAAAGAGCCATTTAAAATGGCTATAAATAAAGGTCTTTTCTCAACATAGTCGGTATTAAGCTGATGCGCAATAAACTTGATTCTCGAGTGAATTTCCTCTGCTGTCAAATATGGTTCGAAACTTTTATCATGTACAGTGATAGTAGCCATGAATTAATTTTTATGAATAACCAGTTCCTGCCCCACTTTCAATTCGAAGCCTTGCAGCTGGTTCCACTCAAGGATCTT
This sequence comes from Flavitalea sp., assembly GCA_036742645.1. Lineage (GTDB taxonomy): Bacteria > Bacteroidota > Bacteroidia > Chitinophagales > Chitinophagaceae > Flavitalea. The sequence continues at coordinate 6,153 of DAINQQ010000217.1, read as the reverse complement.
TTCAACGTTCACACCATATTTTTTGCTAATGCTGTATAGGGTTTCTTTTGTTTGTACAATATGCCTGGTAGCAAGTGGTTCCGCCGGCAAAGTCTTTGGCACGGCGGGGCTTTTAATGTCATGAACCGCTACAATTTCCTCGGCTAATGTCGGACGTGAAGGAGCTTTAAATTGTAAATTCAGTTTCTGCCCCGGCGCTGGAATCATGTGCGGCTTAAGGTGATTATACCCGGCCAGGCTTTCCAGGCGAATACCTTCTTCCTGTGAAATATCGTATAAGGTTTCGCCAAGCCGAACAATATGAAACTCGTTTACGCTTACTTTACGCTTCCTCTGTAAAAAAACCAATTGATTCTTCTCCAATACGTCTTTACCCTTTATGTCATTAAAATCGAGGAGGCGGCCAAGAGAAATGTCATATTGTTGCGCGATACCCAGTAGTGAGCTTCCTGACTTTGCAAAAATCACTCTGGTGTTGTTGATACTGAACTCTCCTTGCGGATAATTTCTTACCGTTTCCAATGGTACCTCTTTTGGAAGTTCCAATACCGCAACGGGTTCATTGATCACCGGCGCGGATGTATAAACTTCCTTATTCCCGGAGCCGGTCATGATCTCCTCTGACGGTTGAAGCCTTCCAAGGGCAATCAAAGAGTACTGCTGGAGATTATAATCTTCTATTAATTTGATAATGATTTGCGAGTATTTGCTGTTTGTTGCATAACCCGCTTTTTTTAAACCGAATGCCCATGCCCTGTAATCTGTAGGATCCAGTTGGAATAAAGTCGAATACCGCTCGCTACCCTTTAGAAAATTTGAATGGTCCATGTATGAATCCCTGGAAGAATTATAACTTCTGAAACATTCTCCCCTGGCATCATCATCGTGGTATACTTTGTTGCCTGTCCAGGCCGCTTTACATTTTATTCCGAAATGATTCTTGGATTTCAGTACCAGATCGCTTTTTCCCGCATAGGTTTCATGGATGCCTTGAGCTAATTTGATTGACGCGGGCACTCCGGTGCGTTGCATTTCATCGATAGCTAACTGTTTGTAGTCATTGATGTACTCTACGATGTCACCGGCCGGCTGTGCAACAGTAGTAAGACTTACAAATAAAGAAAGAATGATTACAACCTTTTTCATCAAAATCAATTTTTTAGTCGCTAAACCAAAGAAAATAATCACTTATTATAAAATCATTTTTTCCGGATGATTAACAGGCCATCCCGGATTGTCAGCATTACTTTCTCAACACTTACATCCTTTTGAACATAGTCGTTAAAGGATTGGATAGCCTTTGCATTCTTTCCTGTGATGGGCTCCTCAAGCACTTGTCCATGAAACAAGACATTATCGGCCAGAATTACACCTCCGCGGCGCAGTCTTGGTAATACAAGTTTATAATACTCAATGTAATTCGATTTATCAGCATCGATGAATACAAGGTCCCAATGCTTTTCAAGGGTCGGAATGATATCTAACGCATTTCCAATGTGTAAAATTATCTTATCATGCGCATTTGTCCTACTGAAATTTGATTTTGCAGTCGCCGCAACATCATTGCTGACCTCGATTGTATGTAGCTCACCGTTTTCCCGGAGACCTTTTGCCAGGCAAATTGCACTGTAACCTACAAACGTTCCAATTTCCAAGACGTTAAGGGGCTGCATAACTGTGCTAAAAATTTCTAAAAATTTTCCCTGTAAATGGCCGCTGAGCATGTGATGCTCGGAGTTGGTAGCCATTGTTTCTTCCGTGATGGCCTCTAACAGCGGTTCTACCGGGGAAGTATATTTCTCGGCATATAATTGCGCTCGGGCAGTAATGATATCCATGAGAAGCTTTATACAAATATAAAAACAGGCTTCGAGAACAAAACAGTCCGGAAAGTTAAAGCCTGGCTTTAGTGGTTATTTGGTGAAGGTTTTACCTTACTGCACATCAGCTTCAATTTTAGTCTGTGTGGTGTTCCGTAGCGGATGATCATTTGACGATCTTCGAGAAATACAGAGTAACCCTATATATGTCAAAATACCGTTATAAATCAGTAGCTCATACCCTATTTTGAATGATCCAAAAAATGACTGGGACAAACTCTTTAGCTGGGTAACCCAGTTGCCTTCAAACTTCAATTGTCTTTCGTACCATTCAATGTTGTTAATAATATCAATTCCTAAAATAAGCACTGGCGCGGCGAGGCAGACATACAGCGCAAGCCTGTCGTTGATTTTCTTCTTACTAAGGATGCCAAATGCAAAAAGACCCAAAAGTGGACCATATGTGAATCCAGCTACTTTCAAAATCACGTCAATGATTGACTTGTTGTCCATGTATTTGAATCCCATCACGGCGACGAAAAAAATGACGGCGAATGTGAAGTGAACAGTTAACCTGACCCGCTTTCTTTTGTTTTCATCCCACTCCTCCCTTCGTTTCAATCCAAGAATGTCTATACAGAAAGAAGAGGTGAGGGCAGTCAATGCTCCATCGGCACTGGGAAACAACGCGGAGATCAGTCCAATTATGAAAATAATAGCCACCGCTGTGGGCATATACGATAACGCAACGGTTGGAAACAAATCATCAGGTGCAACCTTGATACCGCTTTTTTCAGCAAACAGGTATAACAACCCGCCAAGTAACAAAAACAGAAAATTCACAATGGCCATCGTAATGCTAAATGTGATCATGTTTTTTTGTGAATCCTTCAGTCTCTTTACACTAATGTTTTTCTGCATCATTTCCTGGTCGAGGCCGGTCATAGCGACCGTAATGAACATGCCGCCTATAATATGTTTTAGAAAGTATGAGGAGCTGTTGATATCCGTGTTGAAGATTTTGGTGAGACCTTTCCCGGTTAATTCACTCAGGGTAGAAGTTACAGAATGGCCAACATTACTCATGATATAGCCGATACAGACAACCAGCCCGATAAGCATGAAAGTAGTTTGTAATGTGTCTGTAAAAACGATTGTTTTAACACCTCCCTCAAAAGTATAAAGCAAAATCATTAATAAAATCACGAAAGTAGTTACGGCAAAGGGAACACCCATCTTCTCAAGGATAAACAGCTGTATAACATTAATTACAAGGAACAATCTCGCAGTTGCTCCCAATGTGCGCGAGATAATGAAGAACAATGCACCTGTTTTGTAAGATACCATGCCGAAGCGGTGCTGCAGGTAATTATAGATGGACGTAAGATTTAACTTATAGTATAACGGTAGCAGTACAAACGCAATGATCATATATCCGATCAGATATCCGATTACCACCTGGAAATAAGCGAATCCCGAGCCACCAACCGTACCTGGAACTGATACGAATGTCACCCCGGATAATGAAGTGCCGATCATACCAAAAGCAACAAGCATCCAATTCGAGTTCCTGTTTCCAATAAAAAATGATTCATTGTTCGAATTCCGTGATGTGTAATAAGCAACGATTAATAACAACAAAAAATAACCAATCACAAAAGAGAACAGGAGAATGGAAGACATAGGCAAGAATAAATAACGTTAGTGAAAAATCGCCGACATAATATTAAAGCTCTCAAGATAAAGAAAATTGTTACCAATTTTCAGAAGATACTGTTATCTTAGGATGCAGGCAATATGCTTTGCGACGACATGCCTGAGACAAAAAAGGGAGACGAATGACACTTCAATCGGTAGCGCTTTTCTGCGGATCAAGACTTGGCAATAACGTTTTGTTCATGAAGCACGCGGCAGAATTAGGAAAGCTTATTGCGATATTAGATCTAAAACTCGTTTATGGTGGCGGCAATAAAGGTTTGATGGGAATCGTGGCCGACGCAGTGTTGGAAAATGGCGGGAAGGTTATGGGAATCATTCCAAAAGTGCTTGTTGAATGGGAACATCAGCATGAAGGATTAACAGACCTTGCAGTTGTGCCTGACATGCATAGCCGAAAAAAGTTGATGTACGAAATGAGCGATGCGTGCATAGTTTTACCAGGTGGATTCGGGACCCTGGATGAACTATTTGAAATGCTTACCTGGAACCAGTTGAAAATTCATGATAAAAAAATCTACATCTTAAATTCTGCGGGCTTCTACACGCATCTGTTGAATCATCTTGCCTTGTTACAAAAAGAAGACTTTCTATACGAACCTTTACAGGAGCGGGTTATCTTTTGTGATAATCCGAAGGAATTGTTCAACAAACTTTCCTGACATCGGGCTCATTGCTTTTATTCAATAATAGCGACCGATATATTTACTATCGACAATAGCTTTTTTTAATTGTAACGGATCGATAGGTCCTTGCCGTCCGTAAAGAATTTTTCCTCCCGGTTCGATAAGAAGCGTATACGGTAAAGCGCCCTGCCATTTTGGATCAATCGCTTCAATGAAAGGATACTTGTTGGTTCCGGTAAAAATATAATTTTTATTAGAGGCTTCTAATTTTTTCAATCTTTCGACTGCCTTGTCCTTTTTTGCTATATCATCCAGGGAAATTGTTAGAAATTCGAAATCTCTTTCCCGATACATGCGATCGATCTTTACAAATTCTGGTAGTTCCTGTACACAAGGCGCACACCATGTGGCCCAGATATTTACTAATCTCAACTTTCCTGACTCACTATTACTGATCAGCTTTTTTACTGCATCTAGGTCAGCCGTTTCAAGGTTTACCGGCAAAGCGGCCCACTTTTTATACAGCTGTTCGTTATATTCAGTCTTCGATTTCCATTTGATGGAGCAGCCGAAAGTTTTGGTTACTGGTTTTGCGATATCCTTATTATTCAACACAGCATCAATCGCCGCTCGAGCGTCTTCCGCGTTCGCCGTTCCTGGCTTTTCCGATTCATCCAGCCGGCCATTGTAGCGCAATATTCTTTTACTATCAAACACAAAAACATGCGGTGTTGCCACCGGTCCATAAGCCACCGAAGTTGCCTGTGCGTCGCCGTCATATAAATAAGGGAAATTGAAACTCTTATCCTTAGCGCGGATTTTCATATCATTCATGTCGTCACTCAGGTCAGTATATCCCAACTCTCCAAGGTTTATCGCATCAGGATTATTGGGTGATATTACAACCACACCAACGCCCCTGGACGCATAGTCCCTGGTAAGTGAAATAATCCTGTCTTCATAAGCCTGCGCGGTAGGACAATGATTACAACTGAAGATCACCACGAGAACTTTTTTATCTGCAAAGTTCGCCAGTGAATACTTTTTGTCATCAATACCAGGTAGTTTGAAGTTGGGCGCCTTCGCACCGATCGATAGTGTGACAGGATCGGCGTGGGCCGTTTGTGCGGAAATTTTTATTGCAGCCACAAGAATCAATACGGCAAGCAGTGATTTTTTCATACGCTAAAGGCGCTAATTGTTACGAATTATCGCGAATTGAAATTAACGATATTCTGATAAAAAAAGTTGCCACGAATTGCACGAATTACCACGGATTGAATCGTGATCATTCGTGCAATTTGTGGCAACGCTGTATCGCTTGTATTTAATTCATATTACTTCATAATCCAAAATTTAACCCGAAGCTAAAAAACACATTTTCACTGTAAGGACTTCGTTCATTTTGTAACAGATCATACTGAGCCATGATGGTAAATGCACCCCTCCCAGCAGGAATGGCAGCGCCAACACCAGCTAATATCGATGGAATCATTTTCCCCCCCAGCTTGTTCTCCTGTTTCGCATTGGTTTGGTCATAATAGGTATCCGTTTGCCATACATAGTTCGCTTCAGGCTGTAATTGAGCAAATGCAAATGGAATTGGGTAGACACGGCCAAAAATATTTAATCCAATCACTCCATATTCCGTCCGTCTTTCGCCATAGATTTCGTCCCACTTTTCCGATGAATATAGCCCGTTAATTCCTGCTCCGGCGGCAAAGAACCTACTAAACTGGTATCCGACCTGGGGCGAAAGGTTTACTAACGTATAACTACCAAAGCTTAGTCCGAATGTTCCGCCAACGAATAGTTTGTTTTTATCAAAGCCTTGTTTAGGCTGTTCTTCTTCTACTTCCTGCGAAAACACCCAACCGCTGGCACCTACGAAAAGGCATAAAGCCAAGAGATATTTTATTTTCATAACGCCTTATTTTGAATTGAATGATGAATGGTCAATCGGAATTGATGCTGAACGGAATCGAAAGTCA
>DAINQQ010000216.1:7914-9489 GCA_036742645.1 Flavitalea sp. | reverse complement strand
TCCCGGGATCGGTAATGACTATTTCTTTTTGAATCTTCAAGTGGTGGTCATTCTAATCGTCGTGTCCTTGGTGCTTCCTTCGTGTCCTTAGTGAACCCCCAACTGCACAAGCAGGAGGTTCACAACGAACACGAAGGAAGGGACTAAGGACACGGAGGTTCCGAATTTAGCACCTTTTCAGCATAGATGAGAGAGATTATGGTCAATACAGAGCAAAAACTGGTCATTGGGGATGTTTGATGAGGGATGCAAGCCGGGTAATTTTGGTATATAAATCAAGCAATAAAAATTCTCATATGGAACAGCAAACAATGGTACCGACCATGGCGCCTACCATGGCCAACAATGCACATAAAGACATTCCCGGCAACCCATCAACCGCAACTACCAGTAAGATCAAACTGAATGACCGTAGCAATGGCAAGCCACTGAAAGTATTGAGCGAGGATGATTGGAAATTCTGGATCGAGAACGGGTATATCGTCATTAAGAATGCGGTGCCGAAAGAACAGGTGGCGAAACTGGCGGCATTTCTTTGGGAGTTCGAAGAGAAAGATCCGAATGATCCGGAAACATGGTACGCACCGCCCCGGGCTGAAATGAAAATGAAAGAATTGACGAATACCGGTATGGTGGAAATTTACAATCACCAATTGTTGTGGGACAATCGCCAGTATCCAAAAATACATGAAGCCTTCAGTGATATCTGGGGAACAGAGAAATTATGGGTCACTATCGATCGGGCGAATTTAAATCTGCCTATACGTCCGGGTTATGAGTACAAGGGTTTTATACACTGGGATTATGATCCTGAGACAAAACCACAAAATGTGCAGGGTGTGTTGGCACTGGCTGATCAGACGGATGAAAATATGGGAGGCTTCCAGTGTATTCCTGAATTGTATCGCACCTATGATACCTGGAAACTAACGCAGCCGGAAGACCGCAATCACTTCCAACCGGATACCAAGGGCTTTGAACTCGTCAAAGTAAAAATGAATGCGGGTGACCTGTTAATCTTCAACAGTCTTGAGCCACATGGCATCAGGCCGAATACAACTAAGGATAAAGTTCGTCTGGCTCAATATATTTCCATGATGCCTGCAGAGGAAGACAATGAAGATTTGCGTCAATGGAGGATCAGTTCATGGAGAGAAAGAAAGGCGCCGGAAGGTTATGCTTTCCCGGGTGATCCAAGAGGTTGGGAGCAAAAAAAATATTCATTGGCTGAGTTGTCTTCATTGGGGAAAAAGTTGTTGGGATTGGAGAGATGGTGAGCAGTGTCTGAATTGGGATTTATGGATTCGGGGATGATGGGATTTTATACTCCTCAGGCGATTTTTACTCACACGCAAGAGAATCCAACAATCCATAAATCCTAATTCAGACATTTTGTAAGCGCTAAAATCCTCTCGGCGCCGTCGGCGTTTCCTTCGCTTTCTGCTTCACTTTCTCCTGCATCGAAACCCCTTCAATGATCCACTTCTCTGTTGGCTTGCCGAGAAGTTAATGAGCAAAAAATTCCTTTTGCCTTTTCTGGTAGCCTATCTGCTTTCTCGTGAAATGAGACAACCG
>DAINQQ010000216.1:0-7814 GCA_036742645.1 Flavitalea sp. | reverse complement strand
CCCCTCACCTGTCATTTCGAACGAAGCGCTTTGGGTCTCACCTTACGGTGTGACCCCGCCCCTCACCTGTCATTTCGAACGAAGCGCTTTGGGTCTCACCTTACGGTGTGACCTCCGCGTAGTGAGAAATCCGCAACGCACTACAGGACTCGCCTCGAAGCAACCCTGTGACTTGATAAGACATCCCCTGGAAAGGTTAATAATATTGAACACCCAACAAACCGACCATGGTGCGTTGCGGATTTCTCGCTACGCGACAACTCCAAACAGAGGCGAGACCCGAATCGCTTCGCTCGAAATGACAGGTGGGTCCAAAATTTCATCGGCTCCTGTGAAAATATTGTCCAAAAAATTCTTTTTGAATGCCGGAAGCACAAGGCCATTCTAATTTGGGAAATGTTCGAGGGTCAGGACGCTTTGCGAGTGGCATTATGGTATATTTATAGTCCCTCCCACATTGATTCAAAATTAAAATGATAACCATATGAAAAAGATGTTTTTCTTTTTGCTGGTCACGCAATGTATAGTTAGTCTCCCCGTATTTTCACAAGGAGGCGGAGGTGTTAAGAATGGAGTAGTTGCTCCCGATTTCACCGGGAAAGACCAGGATGGAAACACTGTTTCTCTAAGTCAGTATAAAGGAAAAAAGGTCGTGCTTTATTTTTATCCAAAAGACGATACGCCAGGATGTACGGCAGAAGCCTGCAATCTTCGTGATAATTTTGATTCATTAACCAAGGCAGGATACACCATACTTGGTGTCAGCACCGACGATCAACGTTCGCATAAGGATTTCCAGGCGAAGTACAATCTCCCATTTACCCTTATTGCTGATGTTGACAAATCGATCACCAATCAATACGGGGTTTGGGTGGAAAAGGAAAGAGATGGTCAGAAGTACTGGGGCACAGCGCGAACAACATTTATCATCGATGAAAAAGGAATGGTCGTAGCCAGAATTGATAAAGTAGATCCAAAACAACATGCACAGCAAGTGCTATCCTACAAGTTTGGTCAGTAAGGAGGTTAATGCGACACAATTGAGTAGGGAGAAACTGAAAAATTAATTCCCGGGTGAACACCACGCGGATAAACGCATGCTTCTGATGGATTTCGGCTTTATTAAAAATGTAATGAACATCTTACCGGACAACATTACTTCCCTAACGGCTCATACCCCATCCAATCCACCTCCAATTCATACCGCTGCACTGGTTTTTCTTTCGAATTCGGATTCGTTTCGACAGACCACTCGTTCGTATGCCAAAAGTTCATCCTGTAGAGAGTCTGATTTGGAGGTATGCCTACCTGTGATCCCTGGTAATCCCATAAAATAATTTTTTCCTTTGTGCCTGGATGAAGCATCCACCAGGTGATACGATTTGGGTACCAATCGAAACCATACGTGTAAAATTTTAATGAAGCGTCGTAACCTTCGAGAGCGGGTATTGTTTCGGGTTGGTTTTGAGCGCCGGTTAATGGAGTACGTGCGCCTTGATGACCCTCGCGGTAATTCGTGTGGTATATAATTCCTTTGGCCAGGTTGATGGTTCTGCCAATTCTTTTAAGCTGTCCACGAGGACCAGTCCAGGTGCCTACATAAATTACTGTTGGATCGGCAAGGAGCCATTCAAAGTCAATTTCACTCAGGCCCTGGATGCTATCCATATGGTATGTGAAGTAGCCAACGACTGCACCGACGTTTGGTTGGATATCTTTCACGTTAGGGACTTTCAGCCGGGTAGAGTAAGTTCCGAAATGAGTGAAATCATTTGAGATAATTTCCGGGCCACGGCCGGCACCGGCGCGATCGGCGGTGTCCATCTTGAGTAAGAGAACCTTTGTGTTTGGTTCTATCGAGGAGTTAACGCCGGACTTCCATTTGAAATCGGCTTGGGTTCCGGCGGAGCCCCAGCGGAAGTTCTTTAACGTTGAGTCGTTAAAGTCTTCGGTGAATGAATTGGATTGTTGTGCATTGGAAGTAACGCCAATGACAAATAAAACGGCTAATAATAGTGGTTGTTTCATTGCATATAGTTCTGTATAAATATAAAGAATAACGGCGCTATAAAGAATAGGACGCGCAAACCTGCCTATCCGGTAGGCAACGGACGCAAAGGCGCAAAGATTAACGTTCCCTTTGCGCCCTAGCGGCCCTGCCGGCAGGCAGGCTTTCCTTTGGGAAGTGCTTCTATCAATATTGATCAGATATTTTAATTTCATAGTTGCTCAAACAGAAAGATGAAAAATAAAGTTATAAAAATAGCGACCGTCTTTTTTGGAATTGCTTGTGCCGGCTACAATGATGCTCATGCGCAAATTACGTCAGGCATTACTGGCAAGCCTGATACATCGTACACTACCTACAGTGCTTACATTAGCACAAAAAAGGAACATCCTGATATCAGGATCGTCAATGAGGAAAAACTGGGCTCTGTAAAAGAAAATCGAAACATAACCTATTGTACTGTCGAGAAAAGAAAATTAAATCTTGATGTCTTTTCTCCGGGTAAGCCTTCGCAAAAACAAACAGCGATCATTATTATACACGGAGGAGGCTGGCGTACTGGTAATCGGTCACAACATTACCCGCTCGCGCAACGACTGGCAAACCTGGGTTATGTATGTTTCACACCGGAATATCGTTTGTCAACCGAGGCCCTGTTTCCGGCAGGAGTTTATGATATAAAAGCAGCGATCAGGTGGGTGAGAAAAAATGCGGCTCAGTATAACGTGGATACATCGAGAATAGTGGCCATGGGTTTTTCTGCTGGTGGTGAACTGGCAGCTTTTATGGGAACTACGGGCAACATGCCATTATTCGAAGGAACAAACTGCAACACCGGGATCAACTCGAAGGTGAATGCCGTGGTGGATATGGATGGTATTTTATCATTTGTTCATCCTGAATCTGGGGAAGGCGATGATACAAAGCGGATCTCTGCAGCCACTCATTGGTTCGGTTATCCAAAAGCCGAAAATTTCAAGCTATGGGAGGCGGCTTCTGCACTGAGTTATGTAAATAAAAATACTCCTCCAACCTTATTCATCAACAGCTCGGTGTCAAGGATGCATGCCGGCAGGGAAGATTATATCAAGGTTCTGAATGAACACAAGATTTATTCCGAAGTGCATACGTTTGAAGGGGCACCTCATTCATTTCCTTTGTTTCACCCATGGTTTGAACCAACGGTAAAATACATTGATGATTTCCTGAAGAAAGTTTTCATAAGCAAAGAATAGGGCGCGCAAACCTCCTTTATTTCCCTTTATCTTTAACGGCATCAAAACACTTTAAACCTATGGGTAAAGGAAGATTGGAAGCATTCAGCGATGGCGTGCTGGCCATCGTTATTACGATCATGGTTTTGGAATTGAAAGTGCCGCATGGCGATGATTTTGCATCATTGTCAAAGCTGTTGCCGGTATTTATTAGTTACCTTCTGAGCTTTGTGTATATCGGCATTTACTGGAATAATCATCATCATATGTTGCATGCTGCCAAAGAGGTGAATGGAAATATCATGTGGGCGAATATGCATTTGCTTTTCTGGTTATCGTTAGTTCCATTTGCTACTGGTTGGATGGGCGAAAATCATTTTACAACACTGCCCGTTGCCTTGTATGGAGTGATCCTGGCAATGGCAGGAATCGCCTATTTTATTCTATCACAGACATTGATTAAACACCATGGCTCTAATTCTACACTTGCCCAGGCGGTGGGTAGCGATCAAAAAGGAAAGTGGTCAGTGTATACCTACGCGATCGCGATTGCGCTGGCATTCGTGAATCCATGGATCAGCATGGCGTTGTATACAACCGTGGCGGCAATATGGTTTATACCAGATCGAAGGATCACGAAGAAATTAAAGGCTGAATGATGCTGAAAGAAAATTTTAAAATTTGAAGATTTGAAGATTTGAAAATGTTTCGAAATACCAAATGGGAATAATTTTAGGGGCCGCTGGATCAGTAATAGTTCACGGCATGACTGCGATCGCTATATGAGTTTCGGATAGAGATTCACTAAGGCCACAAAAAAGACGCGAAGAAATTCTCATCGAAGGCCGAAAAAGAAAACCAAAGCCACGCTCATTGGAGCGGGTTGGGATGAGGTGCAGGATGTCGTTCTACTTACTATCCTCCCAATATTTCTTCTTCATATATTCTATGCCCGGCGATAACGCTTCTTCCCAGGCTTTTTTGATTCGCTCTCGTTCATTTTCATTCGAGCTGCAATGGCGATCAAAGGCTTCGGGAACTGTAGGCGGAGCACCGCAAACCGTGTTGGTTAGTGCTTTTACAAAATGATCGTACGTTGGACCTGAAATATTATAATGCGATCTGTTGTGCGTTTCTGCAATCCTGGAAAGAACGTTTGGATCTGTTGATCCCAATTTCTTTTCAGCAAATAGGAAAAGAATAAAAATCGCCTGTCGTAACATATCATATTGCCGATGCTTTTTTTCTTCACCCACGCCCATTCCCTTAAACCGTTCCGCGGCTTCATCCGAGATTCGAATGAGCTCGGAATAAAAAACCCTAAAAAATTCATTGTCGGGGATAGTGTGAGAAATACATCTAGTATAGCTGTCCTTCGCGATTTCGATCGCATCGAAGGAAACGTTTCGCATTTCTTTGACAGCATCCTCCAGCTTGGGGTAACGATCTCCTGGGTTTATGCTGGTCATTTTATGAATGATCTCTGCCAACTTTCCCGGGCACTCCTTTCTAAGATTTCCGATTTTTTCCAATGACTTAAATGCCTTGACCCCGTCTCTTTTAAGTTCGCTATGAGTGGACACCGTGTCGGGTATGCGGCCTGCCAGCAAATCATAGCCTAATAACCCCAACATATACTGGTCCATTTTTTCGTACTTGTGTTTCTCTGAGATTCCAAAATAGTTGGGCTCGAATATTTCAGGAGGCAGGTAACAAAGGTTTTCCCTGTAATATGATTTCTCAGGATCATAATTTTCCGGCAGGAACTTATTTAGGATCGCCCTAACACTAACCTTAGGAAGTGTGCACATAGACGAAAGATATGGTTCGCCATTGATGCTCAAAATGATGTTCGACGGCTTGACATTACAGTGAGTTATTCCCGCTTCATGGGCTTTTACGAGCGCATCGCCTATCTCGAGCAATTGTTTATGCACCTCAGTTAGCGACAATCCCCTGCCCTCGCTTTCTTCTATTTTCTGTCGAAGTGTTCCGCCCTGTAAATAACTTAAGATAACATGGACCGGATCTTTCTCCGTTGCTTCCAGGATTTGTACACTGTTCGAAATATATTCAACCATCTTCGCCGCACTTTTGATGGTATCGATGAAGCTATCTTTATGCTCAGAATCCTGGAGTACTTTAATGGCCACGTATCGGTCAAGGAATGAATCGTGAGCGAGATAAACCTTCGTCATAACTCCACTTCCAATTTCCTTCATGACCCGGTATTTGCGTACAAGCACTTTTTCAAGCGATTCTTTTATTGGGTCAAAAGGGTTTTTGTCTAATGTTTTGCTTAGCAGGAGTAAAAGATTGTCGATACCACTGTTACCCGCTGCAGTCACTTTTAATTCATAAGCCTGCTTATTCGACAATAGTTGAATTGAAGAGGGCAGTGCATTCGAGGGAGGCATCTTCGCGCCGTCAACCAGGATTGGATGGATGATCTTGTTAGATTTCAAAGCTATTTCTATTTCCCGCCTTACCCAATCGTTCTCGTTGTCAATCCTTCGCCTGCCAAATTCATCAATTCCCTTTGTGAGCCACTGGGTACCTATCAGAACTAAGAAAACTTCTGCCTCTTCGAGACTTCTTTCGATTTCGGTTGGCCATGAATCACCCGGGTCAATAGAGCCGGTATCCATAAATAACACGTTCTCTCCAAACCGGTCCTTTAATTTCTCATACAACCAGTTGACAGCATCCTGGGTATCATCTCTCCTGTAACTAATAAAAATCTTGCATTTCATGGTTCAGGTTTTTACACTCATGTATTGATCTTTCAGAGGGAAGGGAACCAACGCTTCAGCAACAAAGGTATCAACTAACCGTAGGCTGGAAACTAACTTACTTGAATGGTCATACAAAATTTAGAAAATATAAGTATATGAACGATTGTTAAGGGGACTCTGTGGTTCTCTGTGACTTCCTCTGTGTTACTCCTATGTTTGTTTTTGACTGTTTAACGTGCAAGTTTTTTTAACCACCGAGGTACACAGTGGGAGGCACAGAGAGGCACACAGAAACGCTTATGCGAATGTCTGAAGCATGATTAGAAGGTTATAGGATTGCCAGCGCTAAGCCACTTAAAATACTGCCTTAACTTCCAAAAAAATCGGGCGCGCAAACCCGCCTGTCCGGCAGTCAGAGTCGCAAAGGCGCAAAGTTTAAATGCTGTAATGGCTGAATGATCTTGAAAGTTATGTATTCCCTGATTGAAGATTGACATGCTCACATCAAGTAATCCTGTAATCCTTTAATCACGGTTCCGACAGAAGAATGTGGTAATTATAATAAATTGTGATGATAATAGAATTGTCTTGATGATGTGGTACTACAAAACTACTATCCTGTAAGTATTATATGAACCAAAAACGAACTACCTTAAAAGACATTGCCGAACGTTTGAATGTTTCTATTACTACGGTCAACAGGGCATTAAAAGACCATCCTGACATCAGCAAAAATCTTAAGGAAAAGGTTTTGTTCCTGGCTGAGCAGTTGCATTACCGACCTAATTATTTTGCGTCAAGTCTTCGCACAAATCATTCTGGCCTTATCGGAGTGATCATGCCTAAGATCATCCATTATTTTTCGTCAACCGTATTGAGCGGCATTGTTAAGACGTCTAACAGAAATAATTACCAGGTAATCATTGGTGAAACAGATAATAATGTAGAAACTGAAAAAGCCAGTCTTCTCAACATGATGAATTCCGGTGTAGACGGTATACTTATCGCAGTATCTAATAACACCACCAATGAAGATCATTTTGCCGCGATGCAAAATGAAAATGTTCCACTTGTTTTCTTCGACAAGGTACCTGATCATATCGATGGACCAAAAGTGTTGACAAATGATAAAAAGGGTGCCATGCTTGCGACCGAGCACCTGATTAAGCAGGGCTACCGCGCTATCGCCCATTTAAAAGGACAGGCAGCTTCCCGGAATGCTGTTCCCCGTTTTATGGGTTATAAATCCGCCCTTGAAAAGCATAAGATATCCTATAATGAGAAACTTATCAGGCAATGTCTTGTTGCTTCAGAAGAAGAAGGTTACGAGCTAACTATGGAATTGATGAAAATGAGGCGTAAGCCTGACGCTATCTTTGCCATCAACGATGAAACCGCGATAGGCGCGCTTGCGGCCTTGCGTTCTTTGAAAATTAATGTGCCGCAACAAGTAGGTGTTGTTGGTTTTTCAAATATCAAAGCAGGCATGTACTTACAACCTACGCTTAGTTCGGTCGAACAATTCGGTTCAGATATCGGCAAAGTGGCCACTGAAATACTGATCGATATGATTAACGCAGGAACCGTTGTAACTGAACTGATGCACCGAAAAACATTCGTAGAACCGAAACTTTATGTACGGGAATCATCGCTGAGAAATTCCATCTCCGGAAAGGGATGACATCGTTGCGACCAACCAAAAGTAGGGTGTGAAATGCGTACTGCCCTATCCAAAATCGAAGGATAGCTATTATACCAGCGAACAGTGCTCAGAGAGCCCTATAATATCAAGCCGGGAAACGAATCAATCCATAGTGCGTTGCGGATTTCTCACTACGCCGCGACTTGCCAAAAGGC
>DAINQQ010000215.1:0-9495 GCA_036742645.1 Flavitalea sp. | reverse complement strand
TTTGGCAACCCACCTTCTATATACATGAAATATTTACCTTTAAGACATTCAAAATCTAAAAGCATGAGAACGCTGAAAACTTTTGTTGCTATTGCTGCGTTAAGCACTGCCGCATTATTTGTATTGTCGTCCTCGAAGCCCGTAATCATCGATACAAAAGATATTGTCGGTGCGTGGGGTTATGGTACCCCCGAAAACCGCACGGTTATGATCAACACAGACAAAGTATTTTCTGTTGCGACTTATGACGTACCAGGAAAAAAATTTATCAGTTCTTATGGAGGCACCTGGCGTATTGAAGGAAATAAATTGATAAAAAAAATTGAATGGAACTCAAAAGATAGCAACCAGGTTGGAAAAGAAGTGGCAGAGGATGTACAGTTAGCAGGAGGAAAACTTGTAACGAAACAGGCAAATGAAAGTTGGACCAGGCTTGACGATGGAAAGCCCGGACAATTCATGGGGGCCTGGATCATTACCGGCAACTTTAGAAACGATTCAGTTTCCAAAAGGTCTAGCCCATTTTATCCAAGACGGACAATGAAGGTTCTCTCAGGCAAATATTTTCATTGGATAGCATATAACGTAGCAACCAAATCTTTCATGAATGCAGGTGGTGGCACCTATACCACAGCGAATGGAAAGTACACTGAGAATATTGAGTTCTTTACAAAAACCGCTGAAAGCGTTGGCAAATCGCTGGCGTTTGATTACTCATTTGTGAATGGCGATTGGCGGCACAAGGGTGAAAAATCTACCGGAGGCGCCATGGATGAATGTTGGTCTAAAAGAGAAACGCTTGAAAAATAGTTTATGACAGCTTTTGAGGAAATTTTCGAATGATTGGCATGCTCTTTTATCACAATCGTGTATGAACACTTTGTTTCCCGCGGAGCCTGGTTATCCTGAAGGGTTTGAGTATGTTCCTCAGTTCCTGACAGAGCGAGAGGAGAAAAACCTGGTTGATGAGGTAGTTAAGATTAATCTCACCAGTTTTATTTTCCAGGGATTTGAAGCGAAAAGGAGAGTGGCAAGTTTTGGATATGATTACAGTTTCGACAGAAGAAGTTTATCAAAAGGAAAAGATATTCCACGAGTGTTTTGTCCACTTATTGAAAAGGTTGCATCCCACCTTTCCGCTTCTCCGGATGTTTTCGCAGAATTGCTGGTTACCGAATACCCGGTAGGCTCAGTTATCAATTGGCATCGAGACGCGCCACCCTTTGACATCATTGCCGGAATATCATTAAATGCAGATTGTGTATTTCGGCTGCGGCCACACGAAAAAACGAAACAAGGCCGGGGATCAATAATATCAATGCCGGTAAAAAGACGATCGCTCTATATAATGCATGGATCAGCAAGAAGCAACTGGCAACATAGCATTGCTCCTGTAAAAGACATTCGTTATTCCATTACCTTGAGAACTTTGAAAACTGAACTTAGGAGCACAAGCCAAAATGAGATTAACTGAACATTCATGTAAGCAGTCGGGTC
This sequence comes from Flavitalea sp., assembly GCA_036742645.1. Classification (GTDB taxonomy): domain Bacteria; phylum Bacteroidota; class Bacteroidia; order Chitinophagales; family Chitinophagaceae; genus Flavitalea. Next base: position 7,998 of record DAINQQ010000215.1, on the reverse strand, counting down.
TTAGTACATGTCGGTCAGGCAAGGACATCCGACCGGATAACCTCCCACGGCTTGTCAAATGAGGCCTGATGGCACAATCTTAGTATCGTAACATATCATCATAAACGAATAACATGTCAAATCAGCAAATTGGTGAATTTGACGAGGTCAATGAAGACTCTCCTCAAAGAAATCAAGAGAAGAAAAATCAATCGGTAAATAAAAAACCTGATCGTGATGACCAGCTAACCGCTGGTCATGATACACCGGAAATTGCAACAAATGATGGATCGGTTATAGAAACACTTGATACCGCATTTCACGGTACCCCAGGATGGTCGGAAGGCGAGAATATTTCTGGCAGTAACCGCGCCGATTACTATGAAGCCCGGTCCAATGGGAAATCTGACGCTGAGGAGGAGCTTGATGTGATAAGAGAAAGAAATAAACCAAAGTCTTCATAAGTAAGGGATGACATCCTTGTAGTTTCATGCTTACGCAATACCTCACAAGGATGTCATCTCTTGAAACAAAATTGATTGGCGCTAATTCGTATCACTTATTAGCGCTAGTTCGTTATCAATTCTTCAATATCTTAAACTCGACCCTTCTATTCAACTGCCTGTTTTCATCTGTATCATTTGGCACTTCGGGCTTGGTTTCACCATAGCCTTGTGAAATGATGCGACCTGGGGTGATGCCCTTTGACAGAATATAATTCATTACAGATCTTGCTCTATTGTCACTCAAAGTGAAGTTATATTCATCGGAACCGCGGCTGTCAGTATGCGCACTCATTTCTATTTCAATCGCAGGATTTTCTTTCAGGAGCTTAACAACCCTGTCTAATTCTACAAAAGATTCAGGCCGGAGATCCCATTTGTCAAAATCAAAGAATACATTGTTCAATCGCACGATCTGGCCAATCTCGATTGGAACAAGATAAAGGTCTTTATGTATCTCTTTGTAACCGGCCTTGACCAACGAATCTAAATTCAGATTCTCTGACACGGCGAAAAATTTATTAGCTTTTGCCCTGATGCTATAATTTTTATCATAAGGCAATACGATTTTAAATGCGCCGTCGGTTGCATTGGAGATTCCATTACCTGCCTCGACGCCGTCTGGTAACGTTTCGTAGACAAGAGAGGCACTTAGCGGCTCCATTGTCTTCTTATTATAAACATTGCCGCTTACAAGTACAACCGGGTTTGGCTTTTCTCTTTCCAATAATTTCACGCGTACAATATCGCTTTCGCCATACGTATTGAAACCGCTGGTAAGATAAGCATACTCGCCCCCGGCGTCAAGCGTGAAAAATGCATCCCAATTTTCTGTATTGATAGGACTGCCAAGATTCACAGGATCGCTCCATTTCTGCCATGTCTTATCAAGTCGCTTGGTCATCCAGATATCATTGTCTCCTAAACCACCCGGGCGATTGCTACTAAAGTATAAAGTGACACCATCTGAAGCAAGATATGGAGTCATCTCATCCTGGTTTGCTCCGTTAATTTTCGGTCCCAAACTTTTTGGTTCCGTCCATGAGCCATCCGGTTTCAGAAAGCATACATAGAGATCGTTGTAAGAACTTCCTTTGTTCGGAGTCATGTATAATACAAGTGTCTGTCCATCGTGCGCCATTGTCGCTCCTGACACCAGGCCTCTGTCATATAAATGATAATTTTTGATCGTCAGAGCGTTCGGTTCGCTCCAGTTTCCATTCTCTTGCAGTGTGCAAAGACTCACTCCCTTACCATGATAACCACCTTCGGTATAAGCACCGCGTATAAGTATCCGGTTGTTATCCGGAGAAATCCAATACACAGCATTATAGTGCATCGTATTTAAGGGATATTTCAAGTGAATGGCTTCGCTCCATTTTCCAGTACTGTCCCTTTCGGAGAACCATATATCCTGGGAGTTCGAAACGGAATTATATTTTGTATTCGCGGGATGATTCTCGCAGATAAAAAACAATAGGTCGCCATCGGCAGATATAGTAGGCCTCAGTTCGGCCAGGTTCGAATTCACTTTTATACCCAAATTTTCTATTTTGAGAACCGTGGCGGCAGTGATAACATTTTCTTTTTGAGCTATTAATTTGCCAGTGTCGGCAGACATTTGTGCGTATCCGGACTGTGCACAAAGAAATAGAATAACAAGTAGAGTTGTTTTCACGGGCTTGGATTTACTAATAAGAACGCAAAATCGGTGCTTTTAATGCGTTTGCAGACATGTTTTTACCTCCAGTTGGCGGTATTGGTTTGCCACGAATTGCACTGAATATCACGAATGATGAGCTTCGGCAATTCGTTTCATTCGTGTCCAAAAAAAAATATTTTCAGATTTTTGCTTTAAATTTCTCATAAATTCTACAAATGGGAAAATCATTATCACGCCGGCAGATTATTAAAACCGGTTTTCTTGCTGCCATCGGAACGTCAATTGTACAAAATTCATCCGCTTCAACGATCTATGGTACAGAAACAAGTTATGCAGATGAAAAGGATCCCTGGAGGGGTTTCAAAGCAGGAATCGCTTCATACACTTTCAGGAAAATGAGTCTCGAAAACACTATAGCTGCTTTGCAGAAACTAGACTTGAAGTATATATCTATCAAAGACTTTCATTTATCGCTCAAAAGCACAGCCGAAGAAAGGCAGGCTGCTGTCCAAAAATTGAAAGCTGCAAGTATAACTCCCTTAAGCTGTGGAAACATCACGATGGATAATACCGAAGAAAGTGTTCGACAAGCTTTCCAGTATGCCAGGGATTGCGGTATCCCTACAATTGTCTGCAGTCCTCATCCTGACTCAATGCCTATCTTGGACAAAATGGTAAAGGAGTTTGATATAAAACTGGCGATTCATAACCATGGTCCTGAAGACAAACGTTTTCCTTCTCCGTACGATGCTTGGAAAGCAGTAGCGAACTACGATAAAAGAATTGGGCTTTGTATTGATGTTGGTCATACAGCCCGCGCCAAAGTTGATCCGGCTGAAGCAATTGTAAAATGTAAGGATCGGCTCTATGATTTGCACTTTAAGGATATTGATACTACAGAGCCTAAGGGTACCACAATCGCGGCGGGACGTGGTGTACTTGACCTTGCCTCGATTCTTCAAGCTTTATTGAAAATTCGTTATTCTCATTTGTTGAGCGTAGAGTATGAGCGTTCACCAGATGATCCTTTTGCAGAAGTAGCGGAAACAATAGGTTATTCAAAAGGCGTGTTGGCCGGACTCACGGCAAAGAAATGACGCTAAAAAGAAATTTTGAAGTAGTAGCAGAGGCCTTTTCTCGGCTGCTACTTTTTATTTTTCAGTTGAGCTACAACTTTTGAAATATTTCTTGATAAGGCCTCTTCCGTTTTTAGATAGTTCAAGTACATAAGTATCTCTTTTTGCCTGAACGGCACCAGGTGCTTGAATTGGGTAAATAAACCGTTTTCCTGAAGAGCATTTTTAAATGCTTTCGGCATTGAAACACTCACCACTTTTTTAATAGGATCCTGTTCGATCTGGAACAATACGGTGTCACCAACTTTCGAATTAGATCCTTTCAGCATGAAGCCATTTACATATAGCCGGTAGTCCGCATTTTTTACTGGCACAAGTGTTTGTTGGAATGAATAGGATTTAATTTTGCCTTTGACCCTGATATAACCTTTTGAAGCCTCCATCCTTTCAGTAATACGAACCGGAACATCAACGCAGGGATTGATCCCGACCCTGTAGATTTCGGCTTCAAAACTAATTGCATCTCTCATAGCTTTAGATTATGCCAGTTGAGCGAGCTGTATAAAGTTACCACAGGAGTCGTCAAACACAGCTTCAATTCCCCAATCCGTTTTGGTAGGCTCTTTTTTAAATACAACTTCCAACTGTTTCAATCGTTCATACTCTTTATTTATATCTGATACGCCAAACACGATCACCGGAAGCCCGGTTTTAAACAATGCTTCCTGATATGTTTTTGCAATTGGATTATCGTTCGGCTCCAACAATAATCCTGTTCCTTCGGGCTCTTCCGGCGATGCTATAATTGCCAGATTCGCTTCGGGAATATACAGTCTTGAAACAAACCCAAGCACCTCTGTGTAGAATGTATGAGCAGTCATCGGATCATTTACAAATACACTGGTCATTGCTATTTTCATGCTTGAACATTTAGAGGCGCTTCAAGGAATTTCTTGAGTGATTCACCAATAATATCGTTCCAACCGGCAGCAAAGTTTTTCTTGTCGAGATCCGGGTTGCTCGCTGGGAAAGTATCCAATCCTGCATGAGTTAGCTTTAGCCTTGTTTTCTGGCCTTCCGGAAATAATTCCCAGGTAACAAACGAATTACCTTCATATCCATCGTATCGCCAGCTGTAAGTAAGTTTCTTGCCAGAAACTACTTCCGTAACCTTGCACAAATGTATATAGGTTTTGTCGTCCGGGCCGCCTTCAAATTGAAACTCAAATCCCACTTCTGGCTTGAATTCCTTAAGGTCGAAGTACCATTGCTTCATTGCTTCTTTGTTGGTGATTGCGTCCCAGACTTTTTCAATTGGCGCGTTATAAGTACGTTCGATAACAAATGGTTCGCTTTTCATTTTAATTTTGTTTTTTTTGAAGGTTGACGTTTGCTTTTTTTTATTGAGTCACTCGCCAAATAATCTTCGAGTGCATCAAGTTTGTTGGTCCAGAACACGCGATACTGTTCAATCCAATCCGACACCTCGTGCAGTTTATGAAGTTGTGCTTCACAATAGCGTTCCCGTCCTTGCTGTTTGATTATTATAAGTCCACATTCTGTAAGGATCTTGATGTGCTTCGATATGGCAGGTCTGCTTACATCGAAGTTTTCAGCTACAGCATTCAGGTTTAAGGATTGGTGAGCAATCATTTGAATAATTGCTCTTCTGGTGGGGTCGGCAATAGCCTGGAAAACATCTCTTCTCAGCATGATTTTATTTTATGTAACCGTACGGTTACAAATGTAGGAGAAAGGGCTAGAATAGCAAAATTTTATCCAGTGGCCGCCTCTTTACAAAACGGCTACAAAATATTTACCCTTCAATTCCGTTGTAGGCGAGGAAAAAATCGGAAATCTTTTCTTGTCTCTGATGCGGGAGGAACATGAGACATATATTAACAGAGTAAATCAACCATATCATGCATATTGTTTAGTAGTACTGCCAGCGCAGCATAACGGAACATATTATTGTTGCGGGGTTTATGTGGGTATCTGATACTTAGCGCTGGTGCTACTATTAGGCGAAGTAAGCGATTCTACGGACCGCTTGTGATGAAACGTTTTTGACCTTACGATAAAACAAGGAGAGGACGGGGGGACATAGAGAGGCGGGAATGACTACCATCACTTTCATGAGTTTTACCCTTTGTTGTTAGCTGGCTGAGCGGGAGGCTCCTGGTAGATGCCAAGAATGTTGCCTGCCGGATCACTAAATCTCGCTGTGATTTCCGGGGCGTCCATTCCTATCGGTTGAACAATCTTACCTCCATGCTTTTTGATCAATTCAATGGCGGCTCGAGCGTTGTCTACCATGATATATACTAAGAGCCCGGTTTCCGACACCGCTTTTCGGCCTTGCACAAATCTACCGCTCACCTCACCCACGCTGTCATCAAAAGAAGTGTCGCCATCACCGCGTTCCCGGATTTGCCAACCAAAAACTTCTCTATAGAAGGTCGCAGACTGACTGATATCTATAGACGGGATTTCGATGTAACAGATTTTACCGTTTCCGAGTGTTGGATGATGTACAGCCATAATAGATAATTTTGTACTTGGTTAAATTTTTGATCACTTGTAAGTTCAGATCAGGCCGACCTTTGCCTGATTTATTCAATCACAAATATCCATTTGTTAAGATCTACTTTCTTCGGTTTTCTATTCAGTATCTCGATTATCCACAAGATGTTTAATCCGGGAACAAGCCAACAGCCGATACATCCGTCACCCTTTCCCGTGTAAGGTTGATAGGTCAATGAAAGAATGTCCTTGTAGGCGAAACTTTTATATTCGTAATTAACTATCTCTTCAATTTCGCAGTACAGTTCTATTATTTTTTGGAATTTTGATGGCGATATTTAGGCCTCCCTGGAAATTAATATCCATACGCTTTAATTATATGGGCAATAAATTACTTAACAAATTTTTCGATAAAGAAATCTTCAGTTACCTGTAGCAAAAGAAAAAATCCTGTTATGATAACAACGCTTTTAATTATCACGATCCAGCGCGGCTGTTTATTAAAAAAATTTATAGATGTGATCGTATTATAAACTAGCAAAAAAGGAAATTCAATGTAAGCTGTATCCAGTTCTATCCAGATAAATTTCAATAATGAAATACAGGATGCGACCAAAAGAAAAAAAGCCACAGGATACAAAACAAACACACCGATTTCAGCATAATTATAACCTGACTTATAAAAAAATACAAAGATTAGGAACGCAAGAAAAGGTAAAAGCGCGATCATAAAGAGAACCATGTATTTATCGAAAAAAGTTCCTTCAGAAAGATTTCCTGCGTTATAATATTTCATTAAGATTTGATTAATCCAGTATCGGCTTAAGGCCGCAACGGTGGCACAGATAAAAAACATCGAGAAAGGCTTTTGATGCCGGGCCCGGTCGCCCTCGATATATTGCCTTTGCATGTGCCCTGGTGCTTTGATCAGCATCTTGACAGTATAACCGAAGCCCCTGTCTAAATGCGTAAAAAAGTGAAAAATGTCATGTAGAAGTCCTGCCATCGAAATGCGCTTCACCAGATAGGGGGCTCCACATTGACCGCAGTAATTTTCACTGACAGAGGAACCGCATGATTTGCATATCCTGTCCGGCTCATTATTTTGCATGTCGATATCTTAAATAAGTTCGCCACGAATTAACACAAATAATCCGTGATACCGGTGTAATTGCGGCAAGCATTTTTTGAATTTCGCCTTTACAAAATATCTTTTAAAATACGGAGCCGGTAATCTGGGCATCTGTTCTGGCTAACGCCTTTTTCGCCTGTTGTTTCACGGTGAGTGCTTCTTTATTTTTATTTTGTTTCTCTAGTGAGGTCCCAAGGCCAGTGAGTGCCCATCCATTATTTGGATTGATCATGAGATCCTGCCTGTACACCATTTCAGCTTCCTTATATCGTTTCGCCTTGAGCAAAGCCTGGCCTAAATAATGTCTTGCAGGAAGCAGCCAGTCCCTGGGTTCATTATAAAGCATAGCATCTTCTTTGTCTACCGCTTCCTTCAATTTCGCGATGGCATCATCAATTACATTTTTCTCGTCTGCAATCACCCCCTCCAAAATTTTTTCGGCAACCTCTATTGCCTTTATACCAGGATTAAATGCTGAAGGGCTTTCTTTCAATTGTGGATTTGATTTGTTAGCCTGGAGCTTTTGTAATTCCACAATAGCGTCACCGAATTGATGTTTGCGCGAGTAAGCGATGCCACGGGCCCAATGCCACATGCTATTTGCGTAAACACGTGAGTCGGGGATAGGTTGAGCTTTCAACAAGTCATCCCATTTTCCAAAACGAACCCACGTAAAATAGGGTGTCATATACATATACTCAGCATACATGCCAAAATAGCCACCGCCGGCAATCCAGTTGCTATCAACACTGTTTTGTGTTTCAAAGGAAAATGTAAGCGCTTTCGAATATTGACCACCCAGGCTTGCACATGCGGCCTGCATGTGTTGGTTATGCACTACATATAAAAAGATGTTATTAGAAACCAGGGGAAATTTCGATAGGTAGTCATTGTAGCCATTCACCGCATTCGTATTGACCGCTGCACCTTTTTCATATTGCCCGGACCTGATATAAATATGCGAAGGCATATGAACAAGATGTGAGACCCTGGGCATGAACATTCCTAATCGGTCGGCAACTTCAATTGCTTTTTGTGGATTCTTCGAACCTTCTATCGCGTGAATGTAGTAATGACTTGCACCTGGGTTTTCCGGGAAACGTTTTACGAGGCCTTCAAGAA